>CAVKAH010000147.1:0-5024 GCA_963654095.1 Oscillospiraceae bacterium | reverse complement strand
CCGCCCTCGAAAGGAGTCTTGAAGAACTCGTCCATGATCTTCTCGGCAGTCTTGTTGTCGATGAATCTACCCGGCATTACGAGAATGTTAGCATTGTTATGCTGACGGATAAGTCCTGCAATCTCTTTGTTCCAAGCCAATCCTGCACGGATTTCCTGATGCTTATTGAGGGTCATAACCATACCCTCACCGCTTCCGCAGATAGCTATGCCAGGATAGCACTCGCCTTTTTCTACAGCCTCAGCCAATGGGTGAGCAAAGTCAGGATAGTCGCAACTTGTGTCGCTGTATGTGCCGAAGTCCTTATATTCATAACCTTTCGACTCCAAATACTGGATTACGAACTGCTTCAAAGGGAAACCTGCGTGGTCGCATGCCACTCCTACTGTCTTAACTTCCATAGTCTTTAATTTTTTAAGGGTTAATAATTTTGTTTATTCTTTAGTTATGACGAGAGAATGAAGATACTCTTAAGCTCCATCCTCTCATCACATACGTTTCTTTTGTATTAAGCCAACATCTCTTTAACCTGCTTGTACACGTTCTCTGCAGTATAGCCGAGCTTCTCGTCAAGTACCTTGTAAGGGGCTGAGAAACCAAAGCTTGGCATACCGAAAACCTTGCCGTTTGCTCCAACAAGACCTTCAAGAGTTACAGGAAGACCTGCTGTCATACCGAAGATCTTGCTTCCTGTAGGTAGGATACTCTCTTGATATTCCTTGCTCTGAGAGCGGAACAATCCTTCGCTTGGTACGCTGACGATACGAATCTTTATACCATCCTTACGCAAAAGTTCTGCTCCAGCAACGAGTGTAGATACCTCTGAACCATCGGCAAGAAGGATAACATCGAACTTATCATCAGAGCCTGCTACTACATAAGCACCCTTTCGTGCCTGCTCATAGTCGTTGCCAGCAGGGAGTTTGGCGATGTTCTGACGAGAGAAGATAAGGGCTGTAGGTGTCTCCATGTTCTCCATTGCCATTGCCCAGCATACGGTTGTCTCGTCGGCATCGGCAGGACGGAACACACGTACGCTATCTTTACCGTGGTGGTTCTTCAGCTTCTCCATCAAGCGGATTTGTGCTTCCTGCTCAACAGGCTCGTGGGTTGGACCATCCTCGCCTACACGGAACGCATCGTGAGTCCATATAAACTTGATTGGCACCTCCATAAGTGCAGCCATGCGGACTGCAGGTTTCATATAGTCGGAGAATACGAAGAATGTACCGCAAGCAGGTATTACGCCACCATGCAGATACATACCGATACACATACAAGCCATAGTAAGCTCGCTTACACCTGCTTGGAAGAATGCTCCACCAAAGTCGCCACGTACGATAGAACGTGTCTTCTTCAAGAAGCCGTCGGTCTTATCGCTATTGGAAAGGTCGGCTGAAGAGCATATCATGTTAGGCACTTGCTCTGCCAAAACACCAAGACAAGCAGCGGAAGCAGCACGTGTGGCAGATCCTTCCTTCTGTGAAACAGCAGTCCAATCTACCTTAGGAGCATTGCCACTGAACCATTCTTTCATCTGTGCAGCCTTTTCTGGGTTAGCCTCAGCCCACGCCTTTTCTTCGGCATGACGCTCTGCAACGATCTTGCGAAGCTCCTCCTTACGGTCTGCATAGAGCTTTTCTGTTTCAGGGAATATAACGAATGGGTCATCAGGGTTACCACCCAAGTTCTTTATTGTCTTGACATACGCCTCGCCACCGAGAGGAGCACCATGCGTCTTGATACTGCGCTCATAGCTTGAGCCGTCTTCTTTCAACGCTCCCTTACCCATAATGGTCTTACCGATGATAAGGGTTGGGCGTTCTTCTTCATGCTGTGCGTCTTTAAGAGCCTGGCGTATTTCGTCAGGGTCATTACCATTTATGGTAACTACATTCCATCCCCATGCCTTATATTTAGCGGCTGTGTCTTCTGTCATCACTACACCACACTCTGTAGAAAGCTGTATGTCGTTAGAGTCGTAGAACATGATGAGGTTGTTCAATCCTAGGTTTCCAGCGATACGAGCCGTACCCTGAGAGATCTCTTCCTCTATACCTCCGTCGGAGATGTATGCGTAAATCTTGTGCTTTATAACCTCGTTGCCGAGTTTTGCCTGTAGGAATTTCTCTGCTACGGCAGCTCCTGCGGCGAAGGTATGTCCCTGTCCGAGTGGACCAGAGGTATTCTCAATGCCACGCTTTACATCACGTTCTGGATGTCCAGGGGTAGGAGATTCCCACTGGCGGAACTGCTTTAGCTCATCGAGAGTGAACTTTCCCTGCAGTGCCAATGCACTATAGAGCATTGGAGACATATGACCTGGGTCGAGGAAGAAGCGGTCTCTTCCTTCCCATTCCATGTTGTCTGGATCCCAAACGAGAAACTCAGAGAACAATACGTTGATGAAATCAGCACCGCCCATAGCACCACCAGGGTGTCCTGAGTTGGCTTTTTCTACCATTGATGCAGCCAAGATACGGATGTTATCGGCTGCTCTGTTCATAATTTTCTTGTCGTTCATATTATTATAATATTGATTATTCTGTTATTTCTTCACCTTTGTGGCTTCCTTTTCTATAGGCAGACAGGCTTGATACTCCTTTATGTATTTGTTGAAACCCTCCACTTCTTCAGGTGTAGGAGTAATCTCAACGCCAGTGTTTCCTGCAAATACTTTCGTGTCGAGATAGTCTGCAAGCGTCTCTTTATCAGCTTTGTTTACAAGATAAGATGCAAGTAATGCTATTCCCCAAGCACCACCTTCACCTGCTGTCTCCATTACAGAGATTGGTGAGTTTATAGCTGCTGCAAGCACACGTTGCCCCACGCCTTTAGTTTTGAATAGTCCGCCATGTCCTGTTATACGGTCTACTCTCACTTTCTCCTGATTGAAAAGGATGTCGTTGCCTATCTTCAATACTCCGACAGAGGCATAAAGGTTGGCACGCATAAAGTTTGCAAGGTTGAATTTGTCGTTTGCAGAACGTACAAACAATGGGCGTCCTTCAGCAAGTCCTGTAACAGGTTCACCAGAAATATAGTTGTATGCGATAAGTCCACCACAGTCGGCATCTCCCTCCATGGCATGGTTGTACAACTTACCGAATACCTCGTTCATATCTACAGGTATTCCAAGAAGCTGCTGATATTCTTTGAAGAGGTTTACCCAAGCATTAAGGTCAGAGGTGCAGTTATTACAGTGTACCATGGCTACAGGACTGCCGTCAGGAGTCGTTACCATGTCAATCATCTCGTATGGTTGCGACAATTCTTTCTCCAAGACAATCATTGAGAAAGATGATGTTCCTGCTGATACATTACCCGTACGCTGCCTTACGGCATTGGTTGCCACCATTCCTGTTCCTGCATCTCCCTCAGGAGGACATACTGGAGCACCTGCTTGCAAGTGGTCGGAGATGTCAAGTTTCCTTGCACCTTCTGCAGTAAGTGTTCCTGCATCTTCACCTGCAGAGAGAACTTGAGGTAGGATATCGTTAAGTTTCCAACTATAATGGTATGGCTCAACAAGCTTATCGAATGTCTCTACCATATCAGCAGAATAGTTCTTTGTAGTGGAGTCGATAGGCAACATACCTGATGCATCACCAATACCAAGAACCTTCTTACCCGTAATCTGCCAATGGATGTATCCTGCAAGGGTAGTCAGGTACGTGATATCTTTTACATGCTCCTCTTTATTGAGTATAGCTTGATATAGATGAGAGATACTCCAGCGTAGAGGTATGTTGAATTTGAATAACTTTGACAACTCTGCTGCTGCAGCCCCAGTATTAGTATTGCGCCATGTACGGAACGGAGCAAGTATTTGTTCCTTGTCGTTGAATGCCATATAACCATGCATCATAGCACTGATACCAATAGATGCAAGGTGCTCTATCTCTACGTCATACTGCTTCTTGACATTGGCACGCAAGTCGGCATAACAATTCTGCACGCCATTCCAAATGGCTTCTATGCTATATGTCCACAATCCATCGAGGAGTTGGTTCTCCCACTCATGGCTTCCTTGTGCTATAGGGGCGTTATTCTCGTCGATAAGTACGGCTTTAATTCTTGTGGAGCCGAACTCTATTCCGAGAATAGCCTTACCCTCTTGTATCGTTTGTTTAGCGTTGCTCATATATCAGTAGTATTTTATCGTAAAGCTTTGTTTAGCATGTAATAAACCTCGTTTATGCGCAAGTCGCGTTTAACGCTCTCAAAGGTAGAGCTCTTGTCAATGTGCAAGTATTCAATGTCAAGCATTTCTGCGTAGTCCTCCCAATATTCTGGTGTGATATCGTATGAGAAGCAGCTATGGTGAGTACCGCCAGCAAGAATCCAAGAACCTGCGCCTATTTCAAAGTTAGGCTGCGGTATCCATAGAGCGTTTGCTACAGGAAGTTTTGGTAGTGGTTTTGGTTGGATGCAATGTACATCGTTTACGATAAGACGGAAGCGGTTGCCCATGTCTACTACAGTGGCTGTTACGCCGTCGCCAACTTTCGAGTTGAATACTAATCGTGCTGTCTGTTGCTTGCGTACTCCAATTCCGAGATGATGAACCTCCAGACGTACTGGTTCGTCAGCTACAGCGATGAGTGGGCATACTTCAAGCATGTGGCTCTGTAGTAATGCGGAGTTCTCTCCGTCGAAGTTTAAGGTGTAATCCTCAAGGAATGAGCAGCCTGTTGGCAAGCCCTGTGTCATATACCATAGTGTGCGGTATAGGGCAGCCGACTTCCAGTCGCCTTCTGCACCAAAGCCGTAGCCTTCTGCCATTAAGCGTTGTGAGGCAAGACCTGGTATCTGGTCGAAACCTACGAAGCCTTCTGAGTCTGGATCATCCCAAGAACCAAGGTCGTCAAAGTTTGTTGTGAAGCCTTTAGCTCCTTTTGCCTTAAGTATAGCACGCAATGCAAGTTCTGCTCTCGCTGCATTCCATATCTTCTTCTCGCCAATCTCCTTGCCAGCTTCGCAAGGAACAATCTTGTATAACTTGTGGTACTCTTCTACTAGAG
>CAVKAH010000146.1:0-5243 GCA_963654095.1 Oscillospiraceae bacterium | reverse complement strand
TCTCCTTTCTCTTAAAGTATGCGGTTAGTTTATTTATAGCCACATTCCACCAAGTAAACTTTTGATGATGAGATAAGTAATCATAATAATTAGTATTTATCTTACCATCTTTAGAGACTACTTTCACATTAAACATACCCGTTGTATAGTCTACAGACTCTATAACATCAGGATAAAATTCTGGTATAATAGCATCCTGATTGGTAATATTACTCATATTAAGTCCAAAAGTTGAAGCCAAACTTCCAAGCGACCCCATGCTTGAATTAGTAGATTCTGGAGCAAGTTTCACGGAACATGTGTAAGTTCGCGGAACACTGAATATTATCACGCTACTTATTACTAATGTTATAGATAAGTTGAGAAAGAATAAATTCTTCTTCTTTAATATCTTTCCCATTATAGCATTCAAATCTATCTCACGTAAACTAAAGCCTTTATTATTTTCCATCTTTATGTTTGATTATATTATCGAAAGTCAAAAAACAACGTTTTTATCTACATAAATATAATGTCCATCTCTTATTTCCTAAAGCATCGTATTCATATAACAAAGAAAAGTAGTGAACATTTATGATTCTCTTATATTCTGTCCCTCCCCTCGTTTCACTGGAGAGGCTTATTCATATCATATTACTCTTCCCTTTCTATCTTCTCCATCACATTAAGAAAATCTGTAAAAAGAGGGAGATAGTCTCTTATGACAACACACTGTATCTCGTTTGCCACGGACTCATCATAATTATGAGCTGTTCTGTTTCTACCAGCTATAGTATCAAGCCACAATCTTTATTTTATCTTATATTCTGCCACTCCCCTCGTTTCACTTGAAAAGTTTATTCCTATCTTATATAACTTCCGTTTATCTATCTGGAATGGAGCAGCATAATTATTGTCTTCTATCTGTTGCAAGGCTTCATCTGCTGATTTATCGAGCTTGCACTCTATTATATATATGTAATCATCAGTCTCTATTACTGCATCAATACGTCCATCGCTTGTCGGTCGCTCCACCTGGATATAGAAGCCCATAATCTTGAATACGAGATACATCACATTTTGAAAATAGAGTTCGGCATTTCCAACCACTTTATAGTCGGTATCAGCAAGCATCGTAGACAGGCGTTGCACGAACCGCTCTGGACTACCAGCCTCTACATCTTTTACGAACTCCTCTATAAAATATGATGATTTATCGCCTGCAGAAGAATAGCGAGGCAACAAGAAATTTAAGAACCCTTGTTCCACTTCTTGATTAGGGAAACCGAGTTTGTATTTCTTAAAGCGTTCATCATACCCCTTTATCGTGAGATAACCGCTTTGATATATTACAGGGATAGGATTGGTAGACATTGTATCTACGCTGTTTATAACATCTGCAGATATTTGTTCCTTTGTCAAGTTCTGCAAATTATAATGGTGCAGCTTCAACAAATCCACAAGGAATGTTGGCGTACCAGTTTCAAACCAGTAATCAGCAAACTTGAGCTTTGCAAAAGTATTAAGAATACTGAACGGATTGTAAATTCCGATACTATTTTCTTCGAAATGATATCCATCATATCGAATACGCAGCTCGTCAAGAGTCTCCTCTTCCGATTTCCCTGTAGCCTCACTCAATTCCTCTATGCCATCCTTAAAATTCGCTTTCAGTTCTTTCTCTGTTATTCCACATATACTGATATAGCGATTATCCATCGAAATATCCATAAGGTTATTCAGATCACTGAACACGCTAATCTTTCCGAATTTTGTAACACCTGTAAGGAATGCAAACTTGATATACCTATCTTGTGTCTTCAACACAGAATAGAAAGCCTTCAGCTCATTGCGATAATTCTCTTGCAACTCACTGTCATGGAAAGTCTGAAGAATAGGTTTGTCGTATTCATCCACAAGAATTACGACATTGCGACCTATCTTCTTTGCTGCCCTTTCTACCACGCCTTTAAAGCGCAAAGCAAGTGTCGTCTCTGACGCAGATTTGCCATATTTCTCCTCCCAGTTGCACAGATAATCATTTAAAATAGCAAACAAACTTCCTTTTTCGCGAAAGTTCGCTGTATTCAAGTCGATATGAAAGATAGGATATTCAAGCCATTCCGTCTCTAAATCATATATGGCAAGTCCATCAAAGAGTTCTTTCTGTCCTCTGAAATAAGCTTCAAGAGTAGAAATTAGAAGACTCTTTCCAAACCGCCTTGGACGGCTGAGAAAATAATATTGTCCGTTTTGAACAAGACGATATATCATTTTTGTCTTGTCTACATAAATAAAATTCCCGGCTCTAAGTTTTTCCAAGCTTTGTATTCCTATAGGATATTTCATATTCAGTCCTCCCATTTACCTTATTATATTTATAGGATATTAGCCAACGTTTATTTATAGGATATTAGCAAGCGTTGCAATCATTGTAGCTATAGATGCAACAGATGTACCGATAGTCATTGTTTCGGCAATACTCATCTTTGTTGTAGCCTTTGCTGGAACAACGATTTCACATCCTGGCATTGGTTTGGCTTTGTGCGAAACCTTTGCTACAGTACCATTCATATATATAATATAAGACTGACGCTTCTTTGCTTTATTACTGAAGCCACCTGCCTGATCGATATAATAACTTGCTCTCTTACCTTTTACATATCCGACGGTATTAGGATACATCACCTCACCATTAATCTTTACAGTACCTGTATACTGCGGAACCACAATGCGGTCGCCCTCACGTAGCACGATATCCTCATCACTACCTGGGTTTGCAAGAGCTTTATCTAGTTCAATACCTACAGAATAAGTATCTTCTATCTGGAATTTCTTTATACGTTCACTATTTGTCAGGTCAACCTTCTGTCCTGTACGTGCTGCCTCTTCTGCGGCTACAGTTTCATATTGTTCCAAAGCCATCTTCTTGGCAGCCTCAAGACGCTTACGTTCACTTTCGTTTATTCGTCTCACAAGTGTTGCACCTGCTGCATATCCACGGTCATTAACACCACCAGCAGCCTTTATGATATCGCTCAGTCGTTGTTCCTTCTTTGAAAGCGTATATGTTCCACTAAACATCACCTCACCATCTACCGTTACGTTCTGTTGTTTATAAAAACCAGGACTCTTACGAACATATACCTCATCGAATGGCATAAGCACGAAGCCCGGTTTCCCATCTATCACAAAACCATCTTTCAAAGAGAAAGTGAATGTCTGCGCTATAATGGAGTCATTAGCAAGTGCTTTAGGATTGTTCACACGACGCGCTACATCAACCTTTATTGTGGACGCAGAATTCTTCAAACCACCAGCCTGAAGGACAAAGTCTTCAAGTGTTTCATTTGCAGCATACTTATAAATTCCCGGATAGTTCACTTCTCCATGAATTGTTATGGTACGCTCCTCCATCATTTCCTGCTTTGTCGGGATAAACAATACATCGTTTGGCTTCAAAGGAACATCAGCCACCTTACCTGAAAGGATACCCTCTACATCTATTGGCAATACCTCAAGTGTGCGGTCTGATTTCATTCTGTGCATCACGGCACGAGCCGTAAAGGCTTCCTCTTTCAGTCCTTCGGCATGTTCTATCAATGTGCGCACGCTGTTTATCTCATCACCCACCTGATACATTCCCGGACGGAATACAGCACCTTTTATCTCTATCATATTAGAGAAACGTGGCAAGATTGAGTCAACACTGATAGAGTCTTCATCACTGATATGGAATGAACTCATGTCAAACTCATCCACATTATATACAGAATATTCCTTTCCCGTCTTTCTTACAACTCTTACAGATTTAGTATAAGCATCCCCTGTAAAACCTCCAGCATATTTCAATACTGAACCTACGCTTTCGTTTTTCTTCATCTCATACCACATAGGGCGTTTCACCTTACCTGTAATATTTACAAGACAGTCGTATGGACCTACTACGATTACATCATTATCAGCAAGACGCACATTACCTGTAAGTTTTCCGTTGAGCATATAGTCGTAGATATCCACTACAGACACAAGGCGGTTATTTCGATATACCTTTATATTACGCAACGTTCCGAGGTCGTTCGTTCCACCTGCCATATATAGGGCATGAAACACCGTGGCGAATGCCGACAGTGTATATGTTCCTGGAGTCTTTACCTCTCCCATCACATTTACCATAATAGAACGAGTCTCACCTACCGTCAGTTTTACTTGCGAGCTACTATATCTTGAGCCGAGAGTGGAGCGTAGCTTGGCATTTGCCTGACTCACGGTTAATCCACTTACCTGTACTGGACCATAATCTTCAATCGTAACATATCCATCTGGTGATACAGTAGCCTCTATCGTTTTTTGCGAAGCTCCATAAATATCAATATATACGGCATCACCTGGTCCCAAGCGATAGTTCTGCGGTGTAGCAATATTCATATTGGGTTCAAAAGACAAGTTCTTGTTATTAAAGATGTTACGACCGAAGACCAATCGCTTATTCTTTTCCATCATTAACTTATTCAGCAATGCTGCTGTATCAGGAACGAACTCATCCAATTCATCGCGCATTTCAAGCCAATCCTCGTTTGTCTCGTCATAAACGCCATTATACGATTGCTTTTTCTTCCTTCCGTCTTTTATTCTATACTGCGAGTTATATTCAGACTTATTGTCTTCATTATATTCATTGTCAGTATCTGTATCACTATTGTTTTTATTCTTGTTTTTATTTGTTCTGAGGCGAGTATCGTTTTTACTTCCTGTTGTACTCGACACACCACCAAGTCCTTGTTCCTTTGACACACGCTCATATTTCTTTCTCACACGGCGTATCTGATCGATGTCGACACCACGCTGCATAAGTTTTGTTACAATCTGAGCTTGCGATGTTCCAGAGTTATGCTCTTTAACAACAAATTTCATGACCTGTTCATCGGTCATTGATTGTGCCATCAACCCCATCGGGATGATTACAGACAGAATAACTGCAATGATATATCTTTTCATAAGTCCTTATTTTTCAAGTTATTAAAATTTCTTACCGCTTACTATACTCAAAAAAGTTTTAACTACGATACTTGCATCCAACATCAACGAGCGTTTCTTCAGATAGTCTGTATCCATGTGTAGTCTTACGAGCATTTTTTCCATAGTATCGGTATAGCCGTTATAAATGGTAGCCTCGGAAGTCAAACCCGGCTTCATCTCATATATAAGAGTGTAACTTGGGTCGTTTTCCATTATTTTATCTATATAATATTTACGTTCAGGAC
>CAVKAH010000145.1:0-5291 GCA_963654095.1 Oscillospiraceae bacterium | reverse complement strand
ACGGCTATATAAAAGCCAACGACATAAATTGCCTAACATTACGTTAATATATATATTATAATAAGGTGAAAGGTTTATTCGTGATTTATTATCTGGTCTATAATCTCTCCAACTTCTCCGTTGAATTTATTAATAAGGTCTTTGTAGTATGCATTCTGTTTAATACCTGGCTCTGGATGAGACACTCTGCAGATGTAGTTGCGATGAATTGAGATGATGGCATACAACATAGCCTTGACATCTTTTTCTTCACGTTTGCCATTATATAAAGAGTCTGCTACACATTCTGCAAATAATTCACTGCAGATATAATTAATCTTCTTCTTTAAAATTCTCTTGTTTGCCATAATATTGAATACTTAATTTGTAATTAGTTTTATTATTACACAAATGTACGTTATTTATTTATAACGAAAAAGTATTTCGAACAAAAATCATATAAAAAGAGATTTAATTGTGATTTCTTTTTTGTTTTAAAATAAAAATGTTAAATTTGCACAATGTACATTGACGTACGCTTAAGACAAACTACATAGAATTTAAATAAGATACAACGAATAAACAATATCATAGAAAAATAACAACTAAATATAATATTATGGAAAAAAGCGCATTTCAAAAAGCGAGAGACGCCTATAAGCCTATTCTACCAAAAGGCTTAAGAACTGCCGTGTCCCTAAAAGAAAAGGATGTTACCACGTGTGTTGGGGATCAAGAAGAAATAAAAAAGATGTTCCCTAATACATATGGAATGCCTATCGTTGAATTTATCGAAGGCATGGAGGGCGGACACGAGCAGATGAATACTGGTATCATCCTTAGTGGCGGTCAAGCTCCTGGAGGACATAACGTTATTACTGGATTGTTTGACACTTTAAAGAAACTGAACCCACAAAACCGACTTTTCGGTTTCCTTCTTGGTCCAGGAGGTTTGGTAGACCATAAATATATTGAGATAACAGAAACCTTTATCAATGACTACCGTAATACTGGCGGATTTGATATGATAGGTTCTGGTAGAACAAAGCTTGAAACGGAGGAGCAGTTTGAAAAAGGTTACGAAATATTGAAATACCTTGGAATAAAGGCTCTTGTTATTATTGGTGGTGATGATTCTAATACTAATGCATGTGTATTAGCAGAATATTTTAAGGCTAAGAATTATGGTATTCAGGTTATTGGATGCCCAAAGACCATTGATGGGGACTTGAAATGTGAACAGATAGAGGCCTCTTTCGGGTTCGATACAGCAACGAAAGTTTACTCGGGACTTATTGGAAATATTGAACGCGACTGTAACTCTGCACGTAAATATTGGCATTTTATAAAACTTATGGGACGTTCTGCCAGTCATATCGCACTTGAATGTGCATTGCAATGTCATCCTAATGTATGCCTTATCTCTGAGGAGGTTCAGGAGAAGGATATGAGTCTCAACGAAATTGTCGACCAGATATGTCAGGTTATAGCCTATCGTGCAGACCGTGGAATGAACTACGGAGTTGTTCTTGTACCAGAAGGACTTATAGAATTTATACCAGCTATTGGTAGATTGATTGATGAATTAAATGATTTGCTTGCTCTTCATGGAGAAGAATATAAGTATCTCAGTCGTGGTGAGCAGCGTGAGTATATTATAGAACATCTGAGTGAGAAGAACAGATCTACCTTTGAAACATTGCCATCAGATGTTGCAAGACAACTATCTCTTGACCGCGACCCACATGGAAATGTTCAAGTTTCGCTTATAGAAACAGAGAAGCTTATATCAAAGATGTGTGCTTCACGTCTTGCAAAATGGAAGAAGGAAGGCAAGTATAAAGGTAAGTTTGCTTCACAGCATCATTTCTTCGGATATGAAGGACGTTGTGCTGCTCCGTCAAATTATGATACTAATTATTGCTATGCCCTTGGAGCGAGTGCTGCCCATCTTATATCAAATGGCAAGACGGGCTATATGGCTACAGTGAGAAACACTATTGCTCCGCATGACGAATGGAAGGCAGGAGGTGTGCCTCTTACATCTCTTCTTAACATGGAGCGCAGGAATGGCGAGATGAAACCTGTAATATGCAAGGCTCTTGTTGATTTGAATGGAAGACCATTCAAGGAACTTGTCATGCATCGCGATGAATGGTCAAAGGAGACATCTTTCGTTTACCCAGGACCAATTCAATATTGGGGACCATCAGAAGTGTGTGATCGTACGACATTGACTCTTGCACTTGAAAATGAGAAATGATAATATAAGATAACGAATTATGATATGTCGGGAGGTCAGAGATATGCTGGCTTCCCGCTTTTCAGTATTCTTTATGATAAATAATAGAAAGAAAAGACGTAAATCTGTATCACGACGTACTGCAAAAAGCAGTAAGGGCATTTTCGGTAAATACCTTTTTGGAATGAGAATACGAAAAGCTTGGTGGATTGGCGGTATACTTGTCGCTATGGCTTACGTATGGGCTTTCTATTATTTCTTCGTTGGACCATTTGGCTTTAGGTGGCGTGCCTTGTATGGTGATGCTAACTATCCTGGAGGATATGAAATACGAGGTATCGACATAAGTCATTATCAAGGCGAGATAGATTGGGATAGATTGCAAAATGCAATGATAGAGAAAAGTCCTATACGCTTTATTGTTATGAAAGCGACAGAAGGCTCAAGCAAGATAGATCCTTCTTTCCTTGAAAACTTTAACCAAGCTCGTGAATATGGTTATATAAGAGGTGCTTACCATTTTTGGAGTAATAAGTCTTCTGCTCGTTCTCAGGCTTATTTCTTCTTAAAGAATGTACCTCTTGAGGAAGGCGACCTGCCACCAGTTCTTGACATAGAGCATAAGCCAAAGGATAAGAGTGTGGAGGACTTTCAACGTGATGTCTTGACGTGGCTTCATATCGTAGAAGACAAATATCATGTTAAACCTATTATATATACATATTATAAATTTAAGACAAGTTATCTAAATGCTCCAGTCTTCGACGACTATCCTTATTGGATAGCTCATTATTACGTAGACAAAATAGAATATACAGGAGAATGGAAATTCTGGCAGCATACCGATGCTGGTAAACTGCCAGGTATAAAAGGATATGTTGATTTTGATATCTATAACGGAAGCTTCTATGATTTAAAGAAGCTTACGATAGGTAATGAATAGGACTATAGCTTCTTGAACACGAGGAGTGTCCAGTCGTCAGATGACTGCTGGCATACATATTCTAAACTCAGCTCTTCTGCTTTCTGAACAAGTATTGGAACATCTACAGAATAGAAACCGCTTATGATATAAAGGCTTCCAGACTGCATTACTTTTACCATCTCTGGCATATCATTAAGCAGAATGTTTCTGTTGATATTAGCGATAACAACGTCAAATTGTTCTTTTATATCATTAAGGACAGATACGTTTCCATGAATTGTCGTAATGTTATTGGCGTTGTTTATAATGGCATTATGTTTCGTATTGTCTACGCTCCATTCGTCAATATCGTAAGCAACAATTTCCTTTGCACCGCATTTTGATGCAATGATAGATAATATTCCTGTTCCACATCCGCAATCGAGAAAACGCTTGTTTGATAAGTCCGTATCAAGAAGCTTGCTTATTATCATTTGTGTGGTATTGTGTGTGCCAGTACCAAAGGCTTGTTTGGCATCTATCTCTATGTCGATAGGGTACGAGTCGTTTACTTCATGATAAATATCATGTATTCTGCATTTCCCGTCTATTATTATTGGTTCAAACCCTCCTTGTTCCCATTGCTCGTTCCAATTCTTATCTTCAGCATCTTCTGTTGAATATTCAATCTTTATGCCTTCAATAGGAAAAGCGTTAAGACTTTCCTTTAGCATATCTTCATCAAACATGTCTTTCTGCACATATCCGTTAACACCACACTCTGTATCTTCAAATGATTCATATCCTGCTGCACTAGCCAAGGCTGCGCAAAGCTCACGGGCTGTGTCCATCATTTCACTGTCAATAGTATATGTACTTGTTGTCTTGAATATCGTTTTGTAATATTTCATAGTTACTTATTTTTGAATAAAAAACTTACTCTCAGCAATGTAAAAACTATTTTTTTAGCGTTTATTTAGTCGTTATTTTGTTGCAAAAATATAAAAAATAGGGGAAAACCTATCGTGGTATAGGGTTTTTCCGTAATTTTGCACTCAAAATATAAATACTTTTGCATCGTTACAAGTAGATAAAAGCTTTGTAACAGATAATAAAATGTGTATTTAAGGAGATAAGAAGATGAAAAAACTTGTAATATTTTCGCTTTTTGTTAGTATCTTACCAGTTGCGTCAAATGCGCAAGATGATATGTATTTCTCTTATAAAAAGAATAAGGTAGAGAAGAAAGCAAAGGTAAACGATAATGATTTCCCTACATATTATAGTGGTAGCAATCGTAGTGTTGATGAATATAATAGGAGAGGGTTGGGTAGTTATTATCAGGAGATAGGTATTGATTCCACAGTTAGTGACATTATCGATTTCTATGGTAATGTGCCAGACTCTGCTTACACAAGGAAAGGAAAAGTTAGTAAGCATCATTATGAATACGATGATAACGATTATGATTATGCTTATTCAAGAAGAATGAGATATTTTGATGATTTCTTCTGGTATGACGACCCTTGGTTGTATGGTTATCCTTATTATGGCGCATATTATGGTTGTGGATGGGGCAGACCATGGAGATACGGATATTACGGCGGATGGTATGATCCTTGGTATTATGGCTATTATGGATGGTATGATCCGTGGTTCTATGGATGGCATCGCCCATATTGGGGCAGCACGATTGCTTATCGCCCAGTGAACAGAGGTGGAATAACGGGAACGTCAAATCATGGATGGGTTGATAATGGAAGACATGGTGCTACAAACTTTAGCGGTTATCGAGGAAGCAATAGTACGAGTAATCGTAACGTAGATGCCTATAATCGTCAGAGCTCCAACCGCAATTTCTCTGGCTATCGTGGTCAGCGCAACAATAATGTGAATAATGATAGTCGTTTCGAGAGGAACGATAATTTCAACCGCAGTGGTTTTAGAAACGAGTCAAACTTCAACAGCGGCTCTTTTAATCGCTCTAATAGCAGTAGCTTTGGTGGCGGTTTCAGTGGAGGAAGCCGTGGCGGTGGCTTTAGCGGTGGTGGTGGTCGCTCTGGTGGCGGTGGTCATTTCGGTGGCAGAAGATAGGTATAATAGCAAATATAGATAGACGGTATGAAAAAGATAGTATTATTTTCAACGATAGCATTACTTGCGGCT
>CAVKAH010000144.1:0-5306 GCA_963654095.1 Oscillospiraceae bacterium | reverse complement strand
AGAAGTTAAGCCCGCTTGCGCCGATGGTACTGCAATGCAATGCGGGAGAGTAGGTAACCGCCTTTTTTCATTAAACAAATGAAGTCCTTCAGAAGAGTAATCTTTTGGAGGACTTTTTTTCGTTTATGTCCGCTATAAATCCACTATAATTTCTTTGGATTTTATTGGTAAAGAGTTTTTTCTAGTTAGAAATTTATACTACAAAACATCTTTTAATATCCTCTTGCTTAAACAAAATCATCGTTTAAAGTCTTGTTCGTCAGATATTTAGAGAGTTTTGTCCTGTTATATATCCCCTGACAGATAATGACGGATAATGACGGATATCAATTATCTGTCATTGGCATAACGTTTTGATATATAATGACTTGTCTTATAAAATGACAGAGTGACGGATTTTTGCAACAAAAAATAATATTAACTGTTGCTATTGTTTTACTGCATCGATGTAATATACAATATATTTCTATTCTTTGCGTTATTATATTACTATGCAATGGACAGATAGAATACGTCAGGTAAAGATTTTCTTAGTGCTTGCAGCGGTTATTATAGCTGTTGCATCTCTTATTATATCTAATATCTTTGTTAAAGACCTTGCCAAAGAGGAAAGGGGTAAGATGGAGGTATGGGCAGAGGCTATGCGCTCGTTTAATATGGCTGATGAGTCAACTGATCTTGGTCTTGTCTTAAAGGTTATAAACGAAAATCATACAATTCCTGTTATTGTTCTCGATGTTAATGGTGTTCCGCAGATTTGTAGAAACCTCGAACTTGCAGGTATGGAGGAGAAGGATAGTGTACAGTATGTAAATGAGCTTGGTCATCAACTATATAATGCAGACAGATATATCCGTATTTCAATGGATGATAATGACAAGAAGGCTTATATTGATGTCTGTTATGATGACTCCACTATATTAAAGCGTTTGGCATATTATCCTTATGTGCAACTTGGAGTTGTTTTGATATTTGTCGTAGTAGCTATATTTGCGCTACTTACTTCTAAGCGTGCGGAACAGAATAAGGTTTGGGTTGGTTTGTCAAAGGAGACGGCGCATCAACTAGGTACACCTATTTCAAGTCTTATGGCTTGGACGGAGATACTTAAAGAGAATTATCCTGATGATGACCTTATCCCCGAAATGGATAAGGACGTAAAGAGGCTGCAGCTTATCGCTGACCGTTTCTCAAAGATAGGGTCGTTGCCTGAGCCTGTGCCGTCGAGTCTTAATGAGGTGGTAGATCATGTTATTGACTATATGGATCGTCGTACGTCATCAAAGGTTCTTATCACTAAGAAATTTCCTAATGATGATATCGTAGTGAATCTTAATGCTTCGCTCTTTGAATGGGTAATAGAAAACCTGTGTAAGAATGCTGTTGATGCTATGGAGGGTGAGGGACATATCACTATTGATATGCAGGACTCGCTTGATAAAGCTATTATTGAGGTTACCGACGATGGTAAAGGTATAAAGAAGAAAGACATCGGCAACGTCTTTAAACCAGGTTTTACGACTAAGAAACGTGGGTGGGGGCTAGGTTTATCACTTGCCAAGCGTATTATTGAAGAATATCATAAAGGAAAAATCTTTGTTAAGCGCAGTGAGGTCGGAGTTGGTACGACATTCAGAATTGAAATTAAAAAGTAAATTCATGGTATTGCTAAAACCTTAAAGCTTAGTGCGCAATATTAAAGTCAATAAGAAAAGCCCCGAAACCGCATCACGCTAGTTTCAGGGCTAACAATTTATATATAATACACGCTTTATCTGGTTCCTACCTTCATGATCTTGCCGTCTTTTGTGCGTATGATGTTAATACCACGCTGACGGGTATTAATCTTCTGTCCGTTGATGTTGTAACGTGCAGAAACATTTGCATCATTGCTATTATCAAGAGAGTTGATACCTGTAGGGATGTCAAACGGAATCTTTACGAACTGTATCTTACCTCTCTGTGTGACACTTACTGTAACGGCTTACCGAATTGCGACTGTAATACAGTGTTAGCATCGTCTTGCGCCATGAGCTGCATAGGCAGCCATAGCAACGACATAACAAGTACCAGCATAAGATAACTGTACTTCTTTTGCATTTTGTTTATAAAGTTAAAGATTAATGTTATGCTAACATTATCATCTTCCTACACCTTCCTCGAGATGTCGAAGATATGAAAATCCGTTCTTCGCAATTTAAGGTTACTCCGAATGTCATTTCAACGCAATGGCAGGTCTTCTGACTTACCGCCCGGGATACTCAGACGCCTTCCCAACAATAGTGCAGTGGCTATATGTCTGAACCCGTAAATAAGGGTGGCTCACAGCAGCGGGACTGTTCGGGACTTTCACCCGATTCCCTTTTAATCACCTATATAATAGGCAAACCGCTTGCGCATTTTATTGTATATGATGCAAAGTTAGACAAATAAATAATATACACAAAATAAAAGCTATAAAATTGTTCTATTCATTTCATCATTTTCATTTACAATAAAGCCCGATAATGTTTCTTAGGTGGGTGAGAGAATAATTCCATTAGATAATAAGCTGTATTGCTCTTTGATATAACAAAATGTTGCGTTTATGCGTTGTAATATGAAATAAATATACATGTTTGTATGATTTTATAGATAAATGTAATATCTTTGCAGCGATAAACGAACAAATGAATATGTTAGTTGTGTGCTTTTAATAACTCCAAAATTATTCTCAATGAAAAAAAACTACTCCATGCTTTGTGCGATGCTTCTGGCTATTATGTCAACGCCAGCCAATGCACAATCATCAAAACTGAAATTGTATGGTAAAGACCTTGCGACAGTCGCTACAAAAGCTCCAGCCAGCAATGATGCTGCCGACAAGAAGAATGTTACGGTATTGATAGATGAAGATTTCTCGGGCTTTACCGAGGGAACAGAGGAAGCTCCAACCGATACGAAGCTTTTAGATGATATGGGCAACTTTATTGACAACTCGAAGTTTAAGCCTTATAGCAGTAAACTGGGTGATAAAACCTGGGGAGGCGAAGGACTTTATTCGGCAGGCGGTTGTATAGCAATAAAAGACGGTTGGTTCCTGAATACTCCAGCTGGCGATATGTCTGGAGATGTTACCATGACGTTCCGTGCAAGAATATCCAATGGAGCGGGCGTTGATGGTAAAGATGCGCTCGAACTTATTTTCATGAGTCGTAAGACCTTGATAGACTATGCTCGTAAGAAATACACTCTTACAGACCAATGGAAGACTTTCACATTTACTGCTAACAATGGTGATTTTAGCTACACTGGCTTCCAACTTATGTCGAACCTCGACAATAATACAATATTGATTGACGATATCCAGATTACGAGCGAGGCACAGGCTATTGCAGCTCCTCTTGCTTATGATGCAGAGGATGCAACAGAGAAAGGCTTTACCGCAATATGGCAGCCTACAACAGATGCAACCAGTTATCTGCTAAACGTTTACTCAAAAACCGAGAACGACGAAGATGTAAGTGTGTCAGAGAGTTTTGAGAGCGTGAAAGCAGATGCAAATGGCGTGATAGATGCTACGACCCCTGAATATCCTAATGGTTGGACTATAAAATGGGCAGATGCAACAAAGAGTCATGTGGGTAAAAATGGCGATGGCAAACAGACACTAAGAATGTCGGATGAGGGCGACTATATTACCACGCCAAAATGTAAGCAAGGATATTCTTCTCTTCAGTTCTGGGTTAAGCCAGAGGTTAGTCAGGACGAGGTGCCATACGGTAGCTTTGTACAACTTTCTTTCGATACGGACTATGGGCTTTATCCTTTTGCTTCTATTGATATGACAGACTTGCTCGATGAGGAAACAAAGAATAATGGTTATGTATGCAACCTTAATGAGGCATTGGCGATGTTTGATGGAGTCTATTCGTTGAAGGTAGAATATTTTCCAGTTGAAGGCGACAACACAACTTTGCTCTTCGACGACTTTGCATATACCTATCCTGCACCTCCCACTCTAAACTATTTGTTGCAGGACAAGGAGATAAAAGCAGAACCATTGGCAGAAGATGAGGAGTATGTTAAATATCCTGTCAGTGGTCTTGACCCTAACCTTGATTACTACTATACGGTAAAGGCTGTAAATAGCGAATTCTCTTCAGAGCCTTCTGAAGAAATTGAGGTGTATACCGTAAGTCAGCCTGTAGTATCAGAAGCTACAAACGTAACGGAGAATGGCTATACTGCCAATTGGACAAGTAATAAGAAGGTGGACTATTACCGCATAGAGCAGATACAGAAGAATACTATAACCGAGGATACGGAGAACTACGATATTCTATATGAAGACTTTTCAAAGGTTACATCCGAATTCAAGGAGGCAGATATTTCCGATGGCTTTATAGAACAAGGAGAATATACCAGCGATTACAGACCTATTGATGACCTCACGCATATCGCAGGCTGGAAAGCATCGTCAACACAGCGCGTTGAAGGATGGCTCGGAGGTATGGCTTCTGGTGTAGACGGTGCAATAGCTGGAGCTATCGTTACCCCAACAATCGACTTAAGCCATAATGACGGAGAATGTAATGTTACAATACGTGCATGGGGACAAGAAGACGACTGGCTCGTTATTCAGGGCGTAAATGCCGCTGCTTATGCTGGATTGCGTTTCCCTACTGGTGGTTTCGTTGAAGCTACAGTAACGATTCCTGTATGTACAGCAAAAGAATCACTCACTTTCTATAGCAACAACTATTACCCGTTCCTTATTGACTACATCAGAATACAACAGAATGTAAAGGCTGGTGATGTGGTTTCTGTTACTACAGCTTCGGTACATACAGCCGACGCAACGGTTAATTCGCTCGTTATGGACAATCCGAACTTTGGTGATGGTCATGACGTATATTATAGGGTAACAGGACTGCGCTATTATCATGGAGACAAAAAGAATGTCGTGGCTTCTAATCCTTCTGAATTGATGCTTGTGAAGAAGCCTACTACGGGTATTACTACTACAGAGGCAAGCAATAACTCAACTATGAAGGTTGTAGCAACGAACGGAGGCATCGTAGTATTTGGTGCAGATGGCTCAAACGTTCAGGTGTTCTCTCTATCGGGTCAGCTTGTTGCAAGCAAAAGTATAGTTTCTGGTGATAAATCCATAGCTTTACCGCCTGGAATATATATGGTTAAGACTGCTAATGATATAGTTAAGGTGGTGGTAAGATAACATTACCCCAGTTCGGGATAAGAATGATGTAAAATAGTAAGAGAAAAAGTTGGTAGTCTCGCCAAAATTTTGTACCTTTATAGTT
>CAVKAH010000143.1:0-5315 GCA_963654095.1 Oscillospiraceae bacterium | reverse complement strand
ATATTATGGCAATTAAAGATTGCAACAAATAGAAAGGAGATTTTATAATTACTTAATATAATACAATAACTTATTAATATAATACAATAACTGACACCACTCACGCTACCTCATTGCTTTATGGCAATGGCGCAGCATTCCCTCCCCTCGGGAGGGTCTGGGTGGGTTTAAAATTTTTATACTATGAACAAGAAACAATGCTTCGGTGTCATTATCGGTACACGTGCATACTTCAACTCTGAGCTTGCAAGAGATGTACGCAAGCAACTCCTCAAGACTCTTGAGGATAATGGTTATGATTATGTTATCTTGCCTGAGGATGCTACTCCAACAGGAAGTAGCAGTATTGAGACTCGCGAAGATGGTCTTAAATGTGCAGAGCTGTTCCGTCAGAACCGCGATCGTATTGATGGTATTATCGTTTCCTTGCCTAACTTCGGATTTGAAATTGGCATCATAAACGCAATAAGTGTAGCCGACCTACATGTACCTGTATTGGTGCAGGCTTGCGATGACGAGAACGATAAGGTTGACCTCGACAGCCGTCGCGATGCTTTCTGCGGAAAGATTTCGGTTTGCAACAACCTCTATCAATATGGTATTCCTTTCACAGACACAACCCTTCATACTTATTCTGTATATTCACCGCTTCTGGCACAGGATATCAACCGCTTCGCTGCCGTATGCCGTATTGTAAAGGGACTTAGTCATGCACGCATCGGACAAATAGGTACTCGTCCATTGGGCTTCAACACTTGTCGTGCCAGCGAAAAGCTGTTGCAAGCTTCGGGAATAACCGTTGTGCCTGCCGACTTAAGCGAAATCCTATATGCAGCCCAAGCTATTGAGGATTCAGACATCGACTTGCTCAAACAAATGGAAAAGGTTGCCACATACGCAGAAGTACCTGAGAGTTATAAAGAGAAGCTGCGTCTGCAATGCAAGTTTGGTGTTGCCGTAAACCGTTGGGTAGAAGCTAATCAGGTGGATGCTGTAGCTATACAGTGTTGGGACTCTTTGGAACAGAACTTCGGTTGCGCCGCATGTGTTACAATGAGTATGCTTAGTGAAGCGGGCATTCCTGCAGCTTGTGAGACAGACATCGCTGGAGCTGTGTCTATGCTTGCACTTACATTGGCATCAGGACAGCCTTCTGCTATCGCTGACTGGAACAACAACTTTGCCGAAGACCGCAACAAGTGTGTTTGCACCCACTGCGGAAACTTCCCTAAGTCATTTATCGGCAACGACAACCTACGTCTTGGTCCACTCGGCGTACTTGGCAGAACTCTTGGTAAAATCAATACTTTCGGAGCTGTCTACGCTAAGGTTAGCGAAGGCGACTTTACCTATTTCCGTATCTCCACTGACGACACAAAGGGCTGCATAAAGGCATACCTCGGAGAAGGAAAGATGACTGACGATCCATACGGAATGGATGGATGTATCGTTGTTACAGAGGTTCCAGAGTTGCAAAAACTTATGAAATATATCTGCAAGAATGGCTTTGAGCACCACGTAGCTCTCGTTCGTGGTGATGTAGCCAGCATCATCGAAGAAGCTATCGACAGCTATCTCGGATGGAACTTATATGTGCATGAGTAATACTAAAGTACACTAAACGAGTATAGGAGGTAAACACCCATAAAAACAGTGTTTACCTCCTATTCGTTTTTTATTATTGCTATCTAATGAAACTGTTGGATATATAAGCCCAACCTAAACATTCTGAATATTAAGATCTAAAATTACGTACATAATTTTTTTCTTTTTTATCTATCATTCTGTCATCATTAAACTCAAGCACTTACATATCAATAAGTTATACCGCCGACAGATAATTTATATTAACAATATCTGTCACTAATCTGTCATAATTGTGCCATAAAAAGGCTAAAAAGTGGGGTTATATGGCTAAAAAGTGTCTCTTAAATAGAGTTTCATTTGCTACTAAAGCCCTTTATTCTCCTTTTTTATTAGAACTTCTGGAGAATATGTTGGCGAGAATTGCTCCCGAAACGTTGTGCCATACGCAGAACACTGCACCTGGAATCGTAGCCAAAGGATATTGTGCGAAATGAACCGTAGCTAGAGATGTTGCCAATCCAGAGTTCTGCATACCTACCTCTATTGCCACTGTACGACATTTCTTCTCTTCCATGCGTGTCAACTTACCTGCGGCATAGCCAAGAACATACCCTAAAGCGTTGTGAAGAATAACGACGGCGAGCACCGTAAGTCCACAACCAAGCAACTTTTGTGCATTCACGCTAACCACTGCCATTAGTATTGCCACTATGGCAAGTGTAGAGACGAGTGGCAAGACATCCACAATTTTCTGTGTAAACGATGGCATATAACGATTGGCTATAAAGCCGAGCAGGATAGGCAATATTACCACTTGTATTATCGACATAAACATCGGCAACACATGCACGTCTACCGTTTCACCAACAAGAAGACTGGTAAGTAAAGGTGTCATCAGTGGTGCAAAGAGTGTGGACAATGATGTTATACCTACGGAAAGAGCCACATCAGCCTTGGCGAGATAAGACATCACATTTGATGCTGTACCACCTGGACACGTGCCAACGAGTATAACACCAACGGCAAGTTCCGTTGGTAAACCGAAGCAAACTGATAACAAATAAGCCAAAAGAGGCATTATCGTGAACTGCGCCACGAAGCCTATCGCCACATCACGTGGACGGGAAAAGAGCACACGGAAGTCTTCTGGCTTCAGTGTAAGCCCCATTCCGAACATCACAATACCGAGCAACGTATTCACATAACTGGTCTTTATGAAGCCCACCGCCTCAGGAAAGAACAGCGAAATGATTGTTGCACATATAATAATAGCCGACATATATTTGCCAGCAAGTACTGAAAGTTTTTTCAAAAATTCCATTTTTGTCTATGTTTCATTATTATTTTCTATCGTCCAATGTATTATTTCACACTGCGCAAAAGTATCATTTTTCTCTTGCTTATATTAATAACACAGAGCAAATGTATATAATTTTTTCGAAATATAAGTCTGTTGCTATAAATACCTTTGTACTTTCCCCCATATTATGACAGATTTTGCAAGTTCGGTATAGTAAAAAAGCTGTGGCGATGCAATATTTTACGTATATGCACATTTTAATATAGGCGGGTCTAAAAATTACCTTTGTGTATTTTTAGAACACGCCTATACAGATAGCGGATATATCAAAACAAAAAGCTGAAAGGATAAATATATAAAAAAATAATTACCTTTGTGTCCTTATATGTACATATTTAAATCCGCTAATTAAAAGAAACAATGATATGGGTATTATAATTCCAATAATAATTGCAGTGTTACTCTTCGGAATAGGCTATGGTGTGTTCCGCAAATATAATATGGGACTGGCACGTAATTCTAAAGGACAGCAGCTTAGACGTTATCTTATTGCCTCCATACAGACCATCTTGCCTATCCTGTTCATAGGAACAGACTGCTTTGTCATTATCCCGATGGCAATGATGGCTGCATTATTGTGGATTTGTACGTATAACATTCTTTATGACAAGACCCACCGCACATCATCGCCCGACTACGACAACCACATGGATATCGCATTCGGTATATATCTTTTTGGATGGCTTAAGGCTCTTGGGGGTATCTTGTTGTGGCTCTCGCCAGTAGTCGCAACAATCGTCGTGGGTATTGTTGAAGCTATATTAATCATTATACCGCTTGCCGAAATATTGTATTTCGCCACATACAAGGTATGTATTGACGATGCAGGAATGGCACCATTGCTGAACACATATTTCAGTGAAGCGGTGGAGTTTGTCAAGTCGTTTGGCGTTGTTAAGTCTATGGCGGCAGCAGTTGCTGTTATACTTGTCTTTGCTATATGTATGTTGGCAAATATAGCTTCTGTAGGTGGAGTGGAGTCCGCATCATGGTGGCAGATAGCATTGACAGTAGCCATTTTTGTATATTTCTCCATATATATATGGAAGCCAAGCCACGGACTCTTTGTGCGCTGCGGGGTGATAAACCTTTATATTGACGTAAGAAACTATAACCGAAGTCTGAAACGTTACCGCACAGGAATGGCGCAGAGGCTTGCTGACCTACGTGTGGAACTGAAGAATAATACCTCCAAAAAGCCGCACACTATAATAATGGTTATTGGAGAATCGGCTTGCCGCGACTATATGAGTGTGTTTTCGGAGCAGCCATTTGATACTACGCCATGGGAAAGTAGTATGAAAAAGGACACAAAACATTTCATTTTCTTCAAGAATAGTTACTCCTGCGCCATGCAAACAGTACCTTCTTTGGAACGTGTACTTACGGAACGCAACCAATATAATGGTAAGGATTTCAGCGACTCATGCTCTATTGTAGACATAGCAAGACAGGCTGGATATACAATACGTTGGTTTAGTAACCAGAGCTACATAGGGATTAACGACACGTCAGTAACACTTGTTGCCAACACATCTGATACTGCAACGTGGGTGAAAAAGGTAGGTGGAGTGCAGCAGTTCGATACCTCGCTCATCAGTTTTCTTGATGATGTTGACCCAACGAAGAACAATCTCGTGGTGCTTCATCTCAAGGGAAGCCACTTCAATTATATAAACCGTTATCCTGAGAGCTATGCCTTAGAAAACGGTTTACACCAAGGCGACGATGTGGAGTGTTACCGCAATTCGATACATTTCACCGACTATGTGTTGCAGCAGTTCTATGAGAAAGCAAAAGAAAGACTCAATCTTCAGGCAATGGTATATTTCTCCGACCATGGCGGCATACCCGATATGCGCCGTTCACCACGTTTCCTCGGTTTCAAGATGGTGAGGATACCGATGTGGATATACCTATCTGACGAATATCAGAACCTCCATGCCAACGTGGCAGAAACGCTGAAGGAACACCGCAACACGTATTTTACCAACGACCTAATATACGAACTGATGTGCGGAATCCTTGATGTGGAGTCAAACCACTATGACGAAACGCAGTCTTTAGCATCAGACAAATACAGATATACAAGAGACTCTCTCCTTACCTACGACGGGAGAATAAGGATAAAAGATGACGATTTGGATAACTGATAAATATATTTCAACGACCTAATCGGATATTTCATTGATTCTGCACTTTTCTTCTTGATTTTCTTGGTAGTTTCGAAAGAAAAGAGCATCTTTGCAAAGGATTGTAAATATTAAATATAGGAGATACTATTATGGCAATAGATATAAAGGTAATTCCGACTCTGCATGGTGAAGAAGCTGCTCGCTTCGTAAGTAATGCAGAGACAGTGATGAAT
>CAVKAH010000142.1:0-5331 GCA_963654095.1 Oscillospiraceae bacterium | reverse complement strand
GGCCTAAGTTTTTTTTTTTTTTTTTTTGTTTCATCTATTGTATTACGTTCTTTAATTATTTTCCATAAGGCGAGCATGCCGTGTAGGTGCTGTCTAATTCAAGTCAACAAATGACAACGGCATCAGACAACCTATCGAGTCCATAACATACACACCTTTCTTACCATATAATAATATATGTATAGGCTGAGAGTATTTCTGTTCGATTTCTACCATTGCCTGTCTACACATCCCACATGGTGATACAGGCTCATTAGTAAAGCCATTTTCATTTCGTGCAGCTATGGCAATACACAAGATAGCATTATCTGGATGTTGCGCCTGAGCAGCATATATAGCAGAGCGTTCTGCACATATCGTTATGGAAAAAGCAGCATTCTCTTGGTTTGCGCCTTTTATCACCATTCCGTTGTCAAGCTTTACCGCCGCCCCAACTCTGAATTTAGAGTAAGGCGAATATGAGTTATCAGTTGCTTCCATTGCCGTTTCAACCAATTTACGGTCATTTTCTTCAAGTTCATCCATCTGACATAACTTGATGGTTGAGCATAATTTTAGTTCTTCCATAATATCATTATCTTTAAGGATTATCTTTTTCTTCTTCAACATACTCATAGCAACCCATATCTGGGTTATCGTCGCGTCGTCTTCCATCACGGTCTAACGGCATCAGATACCCATCTTCTTTTGTTGCTGCCCCTATAGCTCTTGATGTTCCACTTAGGTGAAAATCATAATGTTGCCTATTGGCATCAATGAGTTTAAAGTTCTTTTCTCCGCCAGAAACGGTATCTATTCTAACCGAATCGGCGTTCTCCCATATCACGTTTTGTATATTTTCGTTGTCGCTAACAGTATCTGTGCGAAGTATGCAATTTATAAATTTATAGTTATAAGCCACGGTAGAATCCTGCACCACACCCATAACTACGTCATCGGCATACCCTGTTACAATAGAATTAATACAATCCATTTGATGAAGCGGATAGTTGTGTTTCTCGCCATCATCCTCTCCGTTTGTGAAGCGTAATGCTGCTCCATAATTGGAATCAAAGGGATAAAACTGTGCTATAGTACAGTTTAAGAGTAATGCCCCACCGCCATAGAAGGCAGCACAATCCTTTAAAGCATTTGTAAGCTGACAATTACGAACATCCACCACACTATTTACGGATTTCAGACCATAACCTTGGCAGTTATGTACAGTACTGTTATAGAGACGAAGTTTTAGTTTACTTACATCAGAGGAGTCGCACACAATACCGTTAAACGTAGAATGTGTGTCAGTATAATCCATCTCATTCTCATACGAAGAGGTATGAAAGCGGATACCATTCCACTGTCCGCTAACCATGTCATACGGTAGATAGTCGAACATACGGTCTGTTCTGTCTCCTCTAAAGACTATATTTTTCTCCGCTGTTCCCTTAGCCACAAGCCTACCGTAAACATCAAGTCCTGCCCCCGAATGGAAGTATAACGTTGTGCCAGGCACTATGGTTGCCGTTGCCAGACTATCAATTTTCATATTACCATATACCACGATAGGACGTTCTGAAGATATTGTGGTATCACCTTTAATTACGAGATTTCTCACGATATCTGCATCCCATGAATATGCGTTAAGATTAACTTTCTGTTCTACCCCACTCTCTAGCGTGAACACAAGATTATCCTCCATGAGTTGCGGAGTGGTCTTATTGTTTTGAGGAGAAGTAAGTTCGATATTTACAAAGATACTGTCTTTGTTTCTTATCTCAATATCTGAT
Source organism: Oscillospiraceae bacterium (assembly GCA_963654095.1). Taxonomy (GTDB): domain Bacteria; phylum Bacteroidota; class Bacteroidia; order Bacteroidales; family Bacteroidaceae; genus Prevotella. The sequence continues at coordinate 3,562 of CAVKAH010000142.1, read as the reverse complement.
GTTTGGTAATTTATATCTTTACCCAAATATATTCCATCGATATTAACGCGAAATCCCGACTGATTGCCATTAGCAAGCTTTACCTTGGAGCATCGTATGCCATCACCCGACTTATTATAAATCCATAGAGTTTTGCGACTCGTAGGTACACGCGAGAATACAGTATCCATACGTATAGTATCGGAAGAAAAGGTAAGTAAGTGGTCAGACGATGTACTGAATGAGTCATCGTCCGTACAACCTATCATTGCAACAACAGCAATGAGGAGCATATATAGCTTAGTAATCTTATTCATCTAATATTATAACGTAATTTTACTCTTAATATTGCTTTCAATACTAAATATTTCGATAAATAGAATAATATATGGTGCTTGCATTAAAGCATATCAACCTCTTGCAACCACAATGTATTATCAGCATCTGTAGGCATACGCCAGTCGCCTCTCGGACTAAGACTTACGCTACCCACCTTTGGTCCATCGGGCAAGCAAGAACGCTTAAACTGTTGGTTAAAAAATCTACGTAAGAACTCTCTAAGCCAATGCTTTATGGTCTTATCATCGTATGCCGTAACATCTATGTTCGTTCCATCAAACGCACGTTTAGCAAGCATATAGAGCTTAGCAGGACGGAAACCGAAACGTAGGAAATGATATAGGAAGAAGTCATGTAGTTCATAAGGCCCTACAAGGTCTTCCGTTTTTTGTGCTATATTACCATTTTCATCAGCAGGAATAAGCTCCGGACTTATCGGTGTGTCTATGATGTCGAGGAGCGTATCCCTTGTTTCGCCCTCAACTTCATTAACCGCCACATGGCGTACCATATATTTTATTAGCGTCTTAGGAATACTGCAGTTCACTCCATACATACTCATGTGGTCGCCGTTATACGTAGCCCAGCCGAGCGCAAGTTCCGATAAATCTCCCGTACCGATAACCAATCCGCCAAGTTTGTTACTTAAATCCATAAGAATTTGCGTACGTTCTCTTGCCTGCGAGTTCTCATAAGTAACGTCGTGAACATTAATATCGTGGTCGATATCCATGAAATGCTGCTTCACAGATGCAGAGATATTAATCTCTTTCTGCGTTATTCCAAGACTGTTCATTAGCGATACGGCATTGTCATGTGTCCTGTCTGTCGTACCAAACCCAGGCATCGTAACTCCTACGATACCTTTTCGAGGAAGTCCCAGCTTATCAAATGTCTTTACGCAGACAAGCAAAGCCAGCGTACTGTCCAGGCCTCCGCTTATCCCAACGACCACGGTCTTGCATCCAGTGTGTACCAGTCGTTTTGCCAATCCCATAACTTGTATTGAGAAAATCTCACTACAACTGCTGTTCATGTCGGCAGACTTAGGTATAAACGGTAATGGATTTATCTCTCTTTCCAGCTTAAACTCATGTTGTTTTATAGGGAATGTATCGATGAAATGGGCAATAATGCCATGCTGAGCATTAGTAAAAGTAGTGTTCGCACTACGTTCGCTGCGCAATTTCTCTATATCTATCTGTGATACAACCATCTGAGATTTCAAGGCAAACCTCTCTCCTTGCTCTATCATTTGTCCGTTCTCGCAGATGATAGCATTACCGCCATATACCACATCCTGTGTACTTTCTCCAAATCCACAGCTACTGTACACATAGCCCGAAATAGTTCGTGCGCTCTGTTGAGATATTAATGTTTCGAGATAAACATGCTTGCCAATCAATTCATCGCTAGCCGAAAGGTTGAAGATAAGCTCTGCTCCTGCTAAAGCAAGAGTATTGCTAGGTGGTACAGGCGACCACATATCTTCGCAAATCTCTATTCCGAAGCACACGCCATCATAGGTGCGGAACACCTTAGGCTCAGCACTAAGCATGAGCTTTGACCCTGCATAACGGACTTCAGTTGGGTTCAAATCTTGTGCCGAAGCAAACCATCGCTTCTCATAAAACTCGTTATAGTTAGGCAAAAATGTCTTTGGAACAACGCCAAGGATTGTTCCTTTCTGTATCACAGCTGCACAGTTAAGCAAGATATTGCCTGCCATCAATGGTATGCCGACTATACATATAATGTCGAGACCACGGGTAAAATCAAGGAGTTTCATAACAGACAGCTCCGTCTGTTCCAGCAATAGCTTCTGGCGAAACAGGTCTTGACAAGTATAGCCCGTAAGGGATAATTCTGGAAACACTATTATCTCCACACCTTTTCCCTCTGCCGTTGCTATCTGAGTTTCTATCTGTTGCAAGTTATACTGGCAGTTAGCCACCTTTACCAAAGGTACTGCGGATGCCACCTTTATAAATCCGTTCTGCATAAAGATTATCTTTGTTATTAGTGTATTGTAACTTGTGTAGCTCCATATCCATATTCTTGGAATGAAGCATCCTGATACGTGTAGCTCTTATATCTATATCTAAGCTCATGAATAAGGGCATTGCGCAATACGCCCTCTCCCTTTCCGTGTATAAAGATTATCTTCATCCCTTTATTTGTCTTAAACTCTTCGAGGGTTTTACGGAACATATCGAGTTGATAGTTCAATATATCCGCATTCGACATACCCATTGTAGAATCTAGAATCTCTGCTGCATGAAGGTCTATAACCATTGGTTCGTTCTTTGAAACAGGTTTGTTTTCATGCTTACGGGCAGGCGCAGTAATCGCTGGTCTCTGCTTTTGCATCATCTTGTTCTTCAGTTCTTCGGTATCAATAGATAGTTCACGAACTGCTTTGCCCTTTTCTGCAACTGGTATAACGAGGGCATCCTCGTCGAAGAAATCATTTTCACGGAAAGTATGTAGCTTATAGAACTTTACAGGGTCTATCTTCAACCTTATGTCTAACGTGGGTTGTAGAGCGTAAGGCTTACCTACTTTGTAAGAATTCAGTTGTATAGCACCATTCTGAAAGTCTGCCACCTCCTCTATGCTTATCTCTGCGATAAGGAGTTTAGTATTTGGCTCGAGGTCGTTATGCGACTGAAGCGTCCAGTTCTTACCATCGAACAGTGAGTAGGTGTACGATAAGAAATAGTTGCAGTCGTTGATAGCGTAAAGATGAAATTTTGTTTTGCTGATGTTATGCGGATCTTGCGGAACGAAACCAAGATACATATTCACGGTATCCGAGTCGGCACGCTCAACAACGTGTACATTTACCTTATCATTAACCTTCTGAAGCAGTTCCTCGTTCCTATTCTCATTACTGCGATTTATAGTCTTCTGCGCCTTCTCCTCCTGTGGTACAGCCATGCCAGGTATCATCTTAGCCTGCTTGTCTTCGTTTACCACAACGAGCTCTGACACTTGTGTAGGAACTTGAAAACCATCTTCATCCTCTACCAATGCTATATTTTTATCTTGAAAGCCAACGACTACTCCACCGCCAACTTCGCTCAAGAATCTTACTTTATCTCCTATTTTCATACGTAAATATTATTTTACGGCGTGTTCTAAAAATTCCCCGCCATTATTAAATTATATTTTGACGGATATACTCTTTGTGTCTTTTTGCTTTTATCCGGCATCTTTTTCGTCCTTCTTCAGTCGCATAGCC
>CAVKAH010000141.1:0-5440 GCA_963654095.1 Oscillospiraceae bacterium | reverse complement strand
TCAAAATTCAAATCTACTGTGGCAGGATTAGTGTTTGGGTTATAAGTACCAATCTTTTCAGTAAACTTTCCATCACGTGGAGCTCTAACGTCAGCGATTACGATGCTGTAGAAGGCATAGCCTTTACGACCGCCGCGCTGTAATCTGATTTTTGTTGCCATTTTTAATTATTTGTTTTTTAGGTTTGAATTTAATGCCATTAACGCGTAATGACGTGCAAAGGTACATCTTTTTCCTCAATATCTCCTTCTTTTCCTCCCTCTATTTTACCATATCCCTATTATTTAACATTTATTTTGTTCCACATAAGGATATTGTTGGCATAAATTAAGGATATTGTTGACATACATAAGGATATACTTAACGATGCGTCAGGCTATTGGTTACGATGCGTAAAGTTATAAATTACGATGCTTCGGGATATAGTTTACAAGACGTAAGATATACTCTTTCTCCTTCGCATATAGCTTTGCTCTCTCTGTATATCATATGGATATTAAATATGATATTTGTATTTCTTTGTAGCCCGACGTGGTGTCATTGCGCCTGCATCGTAATCTGGCGTTGCTTCTTCTGATACAGACGGCCCTTTATACTGCGTTCCTCGATATTGCGCATAGCGTTGGCGTATGCGGTCTACATAATCCACAGTCTCGCTTCCCCTCATATATCCGTATTTCACAACTGGGTCGTTATAATACTGAGGCTGCTGAAGTTTCAACACGTAAGGTGCCACATTGCTCCATCTATGTGGGTTTCCGCCATATTTAGCCGTCAGTGCCATAGCATCTTTGATATGGTTTGAACCTGCGTTATAACTCGCCAAAACAAAGTTATGACGCTCCTCTACCGACGGTATGTCGCGGAACTGGGCAGACAATTCAGCAAGCAGCCTTACAGCAGCCTCAACACTTTTCTCTGGATTGTTCATATCCGAGCGAGCCAATCCAAGATGGTCTGCTGTAGAGGGCATAATCTGCATAAGTCCGCAAGCCCCAGCCCACGAGCGAGCATTAGGGTCGAAACACGACTCCTGGTAGCTCTGTGCGGCAAGCAATCGCCAGTCCCACCGTGCCACTGGAGCATACCTACGGAACAGATTGTCGTATTTTGATATTATGCCTTCCGAGCGGTTAAGGTATGGCGCATATACATGTCGGCGCACGCTTTTGGTAGAAAAGAGATAGCTTTCCTCCTTCTTTACCTCTGCGAGCATTGATGGTTTATACCATTCGTTGATAAGCGAAGCAAGCTCTGCGTTACTCTTTGCCACCGCCCATTGCGCTTTCTCGTCCACACCCATACCGCAATAGAGGAGTTTTGATGCAAGAGTCTTGTTCTCAGGTATCATATACATTATCATGTCAGCCTCACCTTTTACGAGTCTGTCTACCATCTCTGCCGTGTCTTTGCATAGTTCCACACGCAACGAAACGCCAATTTTCTGTGCAAATTTCTCACATATCATATACTGTGTTCCCATGCCATGACCATGGTAATCGAAGTATGTATCTGGTCCCGACATAGTTAGCACAATCATTTCGCCATTGGATATTATATCGTCAACAGAGAATTGTGCTGACGACAAGGTATCTTCGCCCACCTCGCCCCATGGTGCCACGATGCGTTCCTTCTCTTTTTTAGCACATGAAAAAAGGGATATAACGGCAACACACAATAGCATATAAACAATAACAGAACTATTATGCGCCTTTATGGTTTTACCTTTTACACATCGCCTTTTAGTAGGGAGATATCTCATTACAATAATTAAATTTACTTTTCAATCTATTCAAGTAGATACAAAGATACACCTTTTCTTGCAGATATTACAATAATTAGTTAATTTTGCGTTATGTTTTATGCCATACTGGCAGTAGTGGTATACAGTTTTACATCATAAACATACGATATAATGAAAGACCTCAATTCGCTATTACGCAAGAACATACAGAGCTTTAACTCTTATTTTTGTCAAAGGAAAGCTCATGACAACAAAAGCAACAAAATATATCTTGACGCCAACGAAAATCCGTATAACGCTCCTTTAAACAGATACCCTAATACAGAGCAGAAGGAGATTAAGAATAAGTTGTCGTTGCTCAAAAGGGTACAGCCCAACTGTATTTTCGTAGGTAGCGGTACTAACGAGACTATCGACATCATATACCGCTGCTTCTGCGAACCACGCATCGACAACGTTGTTGTCATAGAGCCGACCTGCGGATTATACAAGTCGTATGCCGACATCAACGATGTGGAGTACAGGAAAGTGGCACTCGACAACAATTTCCAGCTATCGGCAGACAACGTTCTTGACGCTTGCGACGACAAGACAAAAGTAATCTGGATATGCTCGCCAAACGACCCTACGGGGAACGAACTAGACAGAAAGGAGATTGAAAACATAATACAATGCTTTGACGGCATTGTGGTTGTAGACAATGCATATGCCGATTTCTCGCACGTTCAGCCTATGAATGGCGAACTCCACAAATACCCCAACCTGATAATTCTCGACTCTTTTGATCACGCATGGGGGTGCGCAGCTCTGCAGTTGGCTACGGCTTATGCCTACCCCGAAATAATCAACGTGTTCAATAAAGTGAGGTATCCGTATAGCATAAACACATTGTCGCAGGAGCGTTTCCTCCAACAACTCGCCAACCACTGGGATGTAGACAAATGGATAAGTATGCTACTTATGGAGCGCAACAACATGATAGAGGCTTTCAAACTGTTGCCTTCGTGCGAAGAGGTCTACCCCACCGACGCCAATTTCTTCCTCGTAAAGATGACAAATGCTAACGACATTTATCGCTTTCTTACAGACAAAGGCATCATGATATACAACTGCAGCGATATGCCGCTCTGCAATGATTGCCTAAGAATAAGCGTTGGGAGCAAGTCGGAAAATGCGGAATTGATATCCGCCCTAAGAAAATACGACGAACAAAGATAATAATTAAGCATACGATATTATCGTATTTTATAGGTAAAATTTATGAAAACAAAGCTCATTGTCGTAGGCAAGACTGTCGACAAGAATATCATCAAAGGCATTGAAGACTACGTGGGGAGGATTTCCCACTATATGCCGTTTGAGATTACGGTAATTCCAGAACTAAAAAATACTAAGAAGTTATCCACGGCAAGTCAGAAGGAACAGGAAGGCGAGCTTATACTTAAGCAGTTGCAAACCTCCGACACCGTAGTCTTACTTGATGAGCACGGCAAGGAATATCGTAGCATTGAGTTTGCGGCATGGATAGAGAAACAGCAGCAAACGGCACGCTGCCTGACGTTCGTAGTTGGCGGTCCGTATGGTTTTTCAGATGCAGTTTATTCACGTGCCAACGGCAAATTGTCGTTATCGAAGATGACTTTCTCGCATCAGATGATACGCCTTTTGTTCGTAGAACAGATATACAGAGCCTGCACAATAATAAAAGGTGAGCCTTATCACCATGAATAAGCAATGACAAAAAAGGCTGTCATATTATTAATAGTGGTATTTCAAGGGCTGTTTGCCATGGGAATACCACGCAATGCTATCGACAAACTGTCTGTCGACAGCATCATAAAGCGCATAACCCTTTACCATGACAGCATCTCCAAAACACTGCCTACTACCACTACCCAAGGCTTATATACCAATTTCCACATCAACGTTAACAAGAGAAACGCCACCCTAATGCTTATCCCATCGATGTATGCCATAGCTAAAGGAGACAGAGAATATGTGGCAGAGATATATACCGACATTACTATTGCCAACGGCAAGATTGCCGATGCCACAACAAGGGTGGCAACAGGCACCATACCGAAGAACCGCGATGTGATGACTATTATAAAGCAATTTGCTATACCAACGATTTATAGCGAGTCTATCTTTGGAGAATTCTTGCTCTCGCCTTGCAACAAATACAATATTAAAGTATACAGATACAGAATAACTAAGCTCACCCGCAATAGGGCTGAAGTAGCATTCGTGCCTAAGGTTAGAAACACGCAACTAGTAAGTGGAAAGTTCATCGTTAATCTTAAGACAGGCAAGATTCTTATGATTAAGTTTAAGGGAGAACTCGACATGGTGAGGTTTTCCGTCAACCTAAAGATGAATACCGACAACGCACACGCCATTGAACCCAAGACAAACAAAGCCCTCTTGTCGTTCAACTTTATGGGAAACAAGGTACATGCATTATGCAACACATACTACGACTGCAAGAAACAATTGCCTGTATCTATACGCAACAGCCACGACAGAGCATTGATGGACAGCATCCGCCCCATGAAACTGACACCTGCAATGGAAGCTGTGTACAAAAGAAAGTTTGAATACACACATCAAACCGACATATCAAAAGCAGACAATGATAGTATAGCAGCCGACAGCAGTGCTACTCAATACGAACTATTATCGAACAAGAACAAGATTCTTAATAAATTCAGCGACTATTTCCTTGAAAGGATTAAAGGAAAATTCGGGTCGAAAGATCGTGGAACATACCGCATATCGCCGTTAATTAACCCTCTGTATCTTGGTTACAGCAGTAAGAAAGGCGTAACATACAGGATGAAGATGAATGTGGGATACTCGTTCAGCAATCAGTCAAGCATCAGTCTGACAGCTAATGCGGGCTACTCGTTCAAGCAGCATCAGTTTTACACACGCATGCCTATGCGGATTACAATAAATAAACGTCTGTATATTGAAACACTATTCGGCATCGGAAACAGAATAACATCATCGGAAATTCTCAATAAGATAAAGCACGAGAGGTACGACTCCGTAAGGTGGGAAAACCTTAACCTCAACTACTTTAAAGATACATATTGGAATTTAAATGTCAAATACTCGTTCAACGACAAATGGAGCATAAAGCCTGGCTTCTCTTACCACCGCAGGTCGGCAGTAGATAAAAGCGGCTTCATCCTCTCAGGTCAGCCATCGGCTTACTACTCCTTTGCGCCATTGATACAGTTGCAGTACAAGCCCATGGCAGAGCGTGGTCCTGTTGTCAGCATCGACTATGAGCATGGCATAAAAGGGATTATAAAGTCAAACACCAACTACGAACGCATCGAAACAGACGTGGCTTGGAAGATTAAAATGCACCGCATGAAACTGTGGTCGATGAAGGTGGGCTATGGTATGTACACCTCCAGAAGCCGAGGGGCATACTTCCTTGACTACACAAACTTCCGCTATGAGAACATCCCCGGTGGATGGGACGACGACTGGACGGGTGAATTTCAACTACTTAACAGTAACTGGTATAACGCATCACAATATTATATTAGAGGAAATTTTACATACGAATCACCACTCCTCATCCTTTCTAAGCTCCCTCTGATAGGACGATACATCGAGATGGAGAGGTTATATTCCAACATTCTCTTTACGGATAAGCTTCACCCATATATAGAATATGGA
>CAVKAH010000140.1:0-5510 GCA_963654095.1 Oscillospiraceae bacterium | reverse complement strand
GATTTGTGCAATAGGTAAGTACGTTATTGATAAGGTGAACGAAGATGACATGCGTCTTTTGAACGCAGCTCATATCAAGTAACTTGATTGATAATTTGTCTAAACATTAAAAGAATAAGAAAATGGCAAAGATTGATCTTATATCAAATGAATGGGCTGACATCGTCTTTCAGGGACGAAACAAGGTCTATGGTGCTTACCAGCTGCGTAGAGGTACAAGCAAACGTAACATCATTTCTATGGTGTTCGTTGCAGCCGTTGCAGCCGTTGCATATTTAGGACTTGCAGCTTATAACTCATATCAGGCAGCTCAAAAGGCTAAGTTCGAGGCAGAGATGGAGGCTTCTCTTATCGAAACCAAGAAGGAAGCTAAGGTTGAGAAGAAGACAGAAACTCCTAAGGTGGAGCAAGTTCAGAAAGTAGAGAAGGTTAAGTCTTCTATCGCCTTCACACCGCCTGTTATTAAGAAAGACTCTGAGGTTAAACCTGAAGAGGAGATGAAAACTCAGGATGAGTTGAAGGAAACGAAGACAGCTATCGGTGCTTTCGATGTGAAAGGTAACGATGAGACAGGTGGTACTGTCCTTAAGGCTGTTGAGGAGATCGCTACTCCTGAGCCTCCAAAGCAGGAAGCAGAACAGAACAAAGTATTTGATGTTGTTGAGCAGCAGCCACAGTATCCTGGTGGTATGGGTGCACTTAACCAGTGGCTCAGCAGTAACATTAAGTACCCAGCGATGGCAGCAGAGAATGGTATCGAAGGTCGTGTAATCGTTCAGTTCGTCGTAGAACGTGACGGTTCAGTATCAGGTGTACATGTTGTTCGTGGTGTTGACCCATCATTGGACAAGGAGGCTACTCGCGTTGTTTCTCAGATGCCTAAGTGGATTCCTGGTAAGCAGAATGGTTCTGCAGTACGTGTTAAGTACACCGTACCTGTAACATTCCGTCTCCAGTAATACAATCACAACTATATGAAAAGGTAGAGGTAATGTCTCGGTAAGAGGTATGTCTCTACCTTTTTTAGTATTTTATTAATGTAGAACATCGATAAGATAAAATTGAGCATGCTTAAGATAAAAACTTAAACATGATTAATACGACTATTTAATGTCGTAGATACGATTACTTAATGATGTCAATACGACTACTTAAACATTATTACTACAATAACTTAAACATGATAAATACAATGAAGCGACTTACATTCACATACGTTGTTATGCTATTGTCATTGTTGGTTTTCTGTAACTGTAGCGGACAGAAGTCCAAGAATGCCAGAACGGATACATATTCATCCGGCAAGATGACATTGATGTGCGACGAAAGCTTCAGTCCTATCGTCGAAGAAGAACTTGCAGTGTTCCATGCCATGTATCCCGATGCTCATGTTACGGCAAAGTATACTAATGAGATTGATGCTTTTAATGCTTTGATGAAGCAAGATGTGCATCTCATCATCACAGCTCGTAATTTCTCAGCAAAGCAACTTGAGTATTTTAAGTCGAATAAGATACAACCACGCTGGTTCCCAATAGGTTACGATGGACTTGCTTTTATTATCAATAGAAATAATGTAGACTCTTGTATTACCGTAAAGGATATAAAGAGGATACTTTCAGGTCAGGTACAGAAATGGTCAGAGATAAACTCGGGGTCAAAGCTCGGTACTATTGACGTGGTGTTCGATAATAAGCAGTCGGCAGCCGTTCGCTGGGCTGTTGATTCAATATTGGGTGGCAAACCTATTAATAGCAAGAATATCTCGGCAGTAAAGACCAGTGCTGAGGTGATAAAATATGTTGAGAAAACTCCTAATGCAATAGGCATCATCGGTAGCAACTGGTTAAATGACAAGCGTGATACTACGAACATTACGTTTAAAAAGAATATCACCGTGATGTCGGTATGTCAGATGGAGAAAGCCACGGAGATGAACAGTTGGAAACCATACCAGCTATATCTGCTCGACGGAAGGTATCCGTTTGCACGAACCGTTTATGCACTCCTTGCCGATCCATTCCATGGTTTGCCAGTAGGACTTGCCAACTTCATGCAGTCGCCGCAAGGTCAGAAAATAATCTTAAAATCAGCTCTTTTGCCATATCGTGGCGACCTTGAATGGCGTAGTGTTCAGGTTAAGGATGATTAAAAGTTATATTTTCTTGCCCCTCAAATACAATTTCTTTGACAAAATACAGTTTTATAATATAAAAAGTAATTATCTTTGCATAAGATAAGCTGCATCTCAGCAATAAATACAAACGAAAGTTTGACTTATATTGCATCCGATTTGCATTATCATAAATATAAGACAAGTTGCATTTCGGTAATAGGTTGAAACACTTTACAAAAGATAATTTGCATCTCAGCAATAAGTTCAGACATCTTATATAATACAAATTGTATATCGGCAATATAGAGAAGATAAAGAGAGAATATTAAAACAAATCCGACTTATGAAGACTATTAAATATTTATTTATGGGAGCTCTGATGACAGTAGTCAGCAGCTCGGCAATGGCACAGGAGGTATCAGTAAAAGATGCCGTTAATGCCATAAAGACAAACAAGGATCAGGCTGCCGTAGCAGCTATCGTTAAGGATGTTACAAAGGCATACAAGAAAGACGCCAAGGCACTTGCAGCCATCGGTCGTGCTTATCTTGATGTTAAGGACACCGCCAATACACGTAAGTATGCCGATATGGCGATTGCCATCACCAACAAGTCAAAGACAGGCAAAGTAGGCGACGGCTTCATGCTTATGGGCGACCTGGAGTATTATAAGGATGATCCAGGTGCAGCAGCAGCAATGTATCAGAATGCTTATTATTATGAGCCAAACAACATCAACGCTTATGTTAAATATGCACGTGTAATGCGCGGCGTTTCGCCAGATATGGCAGTTGAGCAACTTGAGAAAGTTCGTTCCCTCGATGCCAACTATCCTGTTGATGCCGAGGCAGCCCACATCTATTATGAGGCAGCTAAGAAAAACGGCTCTTACATGCAGAAAGTACTCGAGTATTATGGTAAGGTAACACCAGCCAAACTGTATGACCACGACCCAAGCTACCTCACAGAGTATGCCCTTGCAGCATTTGCAAACCAGAAGAACGACGTTTCAAAGAACTTGGCACTCTATGGTTTGTCAAAGAAACCTCGCAATGCAGGTTACAACCGTCTTGCACTTTACAACTCCGTAGAGCTAAAGCAGTACGAAGAAGCAAAGGGCTATGTTGACGCTTTGTTCAACAAGAGCGACTCCGTAGAGCTTACTGCCAACGACTACAAGTTTGCAGGCATCACCTTCAGTGCATTGAAAGACTACGACTCTGCTATCACTTATTATAACAGACAGCTTGAAAGCGTGTCAGATCCTGCACAGAAAGCAAATGTTATGAAAGACCTTTCAGATGCTTATAAGGGAAAAGGCGACTTCGAAAAGTCTCTCCAGCTTTACGAGGAGTATCTTAAGTTGAACCCAAAAGTTGGTATCAACGACTATAATGGTCTTGCAAATATCTATCGCAATCAGGCAGCTAATCAGCAGGGCGATGCACAGGTAGCTTCTGTAAACAAGGCAGTTGAGATCTACAAGACTATGGAGGAGAAATACCCAAGCAATGCAGACTTCTGCAACTTCATGGCAGCTCGCACCCTTGGCTTGATAGATGCAACACAGGCAAAGGGACTTGCTAAACCTTATTACGAGAAGTTGGCAAAGATAGTAGAGGAGAAGGGAGTTAAAGACAACTCAGATAAAGCCCGCCTTTCTGAGGCATACACATATCTCGGAATATATTTCTATAAGATTAAGAACGACTCAGCTTCTGCAAAGCCTTACTTCGAGAAGCTTCTGCAGCTCGACCCAGAGAACGAAACAGCTAAGCAGGTTCTTGCAACATACTAATATGTCTACATATTTTGAGGATGCGCCTGTTTTTGACACACCCTCTTTTATATATTACTTAATATAAATGGTACGTAAAGTCTAAAGATGAAATAAAATATATCTATATTGCGTTGAAAATTAGCAATATAGAGCGTATGTTTTATTCCGCCTTTAGACTTTACTGATTATTACAAACAAAATTATGAATAACTTAAGTTTTACCCCCCCTCCTGAGGAGAGCGGAACTGAAACTCGTTAGTGTATTGACAATGATGCTTTCGCTATTTGCGACGGCATCATTTGCTGATACTACAGCCCCTGTTCTCAACGACAGCAGCTACTACGAGATTTCCACTGCCGCACAACTCAAGTGGTTTGCCGACAAGGTTAATGCTGGAGACAACGCCATCAATGGTGTGCTCACGGCAGACATCGACGTGTCTACACTCGATGCCGACTACTGGACGCCAATAGGTCTTTGGGACGAAAACAGTCAGACCTATGTCTTCTACAAAGGTAAGTTCAATGGTCAGAACCACACCGTTTCAGGCATCGTCCTGCGCAAGGCGAGTGCCAGCGGACTCTTTGGTGTTACCCAAAGTGCCACCATCAGCAACGTTATTGTTACTGGTGCGAAGATGAAGGCTGCACGTTCTGAACAGATGTCCTCTATCCAGTATGGCATCGGTTCTGTCTGTGGTGTCGCCCTAGCAGGAACAGTGGTAGAGAACTGCCATTCTACGATGACCGAAATCATCTACACCATCAGTCAGAATGACAAATGTAAAGACATCGACTGCGTAGGTGGTATCGTGGGAGAGCTACGTGAGTCCACGGCAAAAGACTGTTCCGTAAATGGCTATGTGCGCACCGATGGTAGCTATGTCGGTGGTATCGTCGGCTTCCTCAATAGCGGACTGGTGCAGAGCTGCCACTTCCGCAACTACGATAACGGTTGTTCCGCCGTCGTAGGTATCGACAATGTTGGTTGTATAGCAGGCTATCTGCAAGGACGAACACGTGCCAACGCCATCGTCGACTGTACCGTAGCCGACTCCGTAATCTTTAATGCCACAGCTGGAGTCTGCGACACTATCTGTGCCAAGGATACCTTGCTCGAAGAGCCAGGAATGTTTAACAGTTGCTATGAGATATACACTCCAGCCCAACTGCAGTGGTTCGCCACTAAGGTAAATGGTGGTAGCACGAGCATCAATGGTAAGTTGATGAACGATATCAACATGAGTGGCAAAGGCTATCTCCACCCGATAGGCTCAAGCGACCACCCCTTCTCAGGTGTGTTCGACGGACAGGAGTTCACCGTAGATAGCGTTGTGATATGGAGTCAGAGCTATGCAGGAATGTTCGGATACGTGAAAGACGGCGTCATAAAGAACGTCAACCTTAACCGTCCATGGATTAATGCTCTCGACTATGACTATATCGGACTGATTGCAGGCTTCCTCACCCAAGACCCTAACAACAAGGACAAGCACGGTTACATAGAGAACTGTAATGTAACAAACGGACAACTTGTGCGTGACGGCAGTGGCACACCTGACTATATCGGTGGTATCGTGGGTAAGATAGACATGAGTGCCGAGGTGCGCGACT
>CAVKAH010000139.1:0-5553 GCA_963654095.1 Oscillospiraceae bacterium | reverse complement strand
TCTTCCAATAGGCTACCTCTGAATAGTGGGCGCAGTGGAAGTTGCTACCACGCACAGAGTCGAAGTTCTCGAACGATGCTACGGTAAGCGTACTTCTTCGTATCGCCCTCACTCCGTCCGTCACTTGGAAGTCGTCGGGTGAGTTTTCGTAAGGGGAGAATTGCAGCTTTGCACCGTTATACCCAAGCGTCCATCCTGGTTGATTTTCCAGTGCCTTTCGATACATAGCCTTGATTTTCTTTGCCGTGTTCTTCTGCTGGGCAAGGACAATTGCATTCCAACCATCCCTTCTGAAGTCTTGAAGCCACTTGATGTATAGCTGGGTGAGGGTAGAGCCGCCCCACTGACGTGCTTTCAAGATGACAACCCTTATCGCCTTTCCACTTGTGCGCAAGTCCTCGAATATCTTAAGTAGCTTTCTTTGCGGATAGTTAAGTTTGAAGGGTATCATGTTACCCGTCACCTTGTCCTCTATCTTGTCGGTAGTGTATAGGGCAAACTCAGGGTCTTCCCTAAAACGCACTTTCATGATTTCAAAGGTGAGCACCATGACAAGTTGCTTGGTGTAGTGCTTGCCTTCTTCGTATGGCTTTCCCCACACTTGTGTGATATAGTTCTTCAGGCTACCTACTTGTTTCAGTCCATGGTATAATGCGGTTTTCATACATTCTGCAGGAACCCACATCTTTGGTATCATAAAGTCTTCCAGCTCTAACAGTACTCTATGTTCCATGTCGTAGCAGTTCTCGCCCGTCCACGGATTATAGGGACCGTAGATTTCTTCGTAGCGGATGCGGTTCTCCTCTACAAGTTCCTTTATGTCTTTTTCAGTTACTAACGCCATCGCCCAAACTGTTTAGTTCCTCAAAGTCTGCATCTTGTATCTGTGGAGATTGGCTTATATCCAAAGCATGATTGTCATTTATTTTTGTCATGCCAAGTGCGGCAAGTTGCTTGAAATCTTCGTCAAGTCCGTGCGTTACGCTTACTTCACTCTGTTTAGGTATCATGTGCTTGCTTAGCGCAACGATGATTTGACAATATGTCTTCGGGTCATATTCCGACAACTCCGTCAGCTTGTCCTCGAAACGTTCTTGGTTTCTTGCTAACAAGTCACGGATAAACTCCTTCTGTGCGCTCTTCTTTACAGGGAGTATTGTCTTCGCCTTTTCGGCTTTCTCTTTGTTTATCTGTCTTATTGTCTTGAAATCTTCAAATCCTTCCATACGCTTTTTCTATGAATAGTTTTATCCGAACGGCTTTAGCATTCGTGTCATTCCTCCTGCTTTCGTAGCATTGGCGCACGATGTTATCTCCAGTTCGGCATCTTCCAAGTCTGTTGCCTTGTCAACGGTCAAAGGGTCTTTGCTTGTCAACGTCAGCTTGAAGTATTCCAACAATGCGCCTGTACTAATGTAGTCGTGGATAGCTTTTACAAGACTATCAAATCTACTATCGTCCCAATAGTCGGGCATACGTAGCCAAATATCCTTTTCTTCCCATTCTTTGAGGGTATTGTCCCTAACTTTTCCTTCTGCTTTCATGACGTAAGCGGAGAGGATAGTCTCTGCCTTGTTGAGGTACTTATCAAACCACCTATAGAACATAGGGCGTTCTCTGTCGTTCTCGCTTGTTGGGATAATCTCTTCTTGGTTGGTTTGGTTTCCTCTCCTTGCCTTTCCAAGAATACTTGTTGTTGCGTCTATGTCATACCATATTTGGTCAGCATATACAAAGACGTGTTTGTCTAAGTATGCGTGAGCAGGGATTGGTTTCTTTGGAGCGAAAGGGCTTTGGCTTTCGTTCCATCCTTTCTCTCTGTCGAAATGTGTGGGGTGCAAGCTATTAAATTCATTCATATCCTTCCTCCTCCGCTACTACAACATCAAACTTCTTCTCCAACTCTGTGTGCCGTGAGAACAGTCTTACATTTGCAATGCCGGTATTCACTGGGCGCAAGGTAAACGTGCATCTGTTGGCGCATCTGTGTATCTCCACGACAGAAGGATTGTCGCTCATGGCTTCTATATCATCCACGCTGCCGTCTGATATGGTGTAGGAAATGATGAGGTCTGTTCCCTTCTCAGCTTCGACAACGCCATCGTCACCTTCTCCATCCACCTTCACTTCCAATTCGGTAGTGTACTTGAACGTAGGAACGGCAGGAGAACTAAGGATGAAACATTTCCTTATGGCTATCTCGTCTGACTGCAATTTGGCTGTATATATCTCCGCTTGCTTTACGTTTGTGGTCTTTATCCACCATTCGTTAAGCATATAGTCCTCAACATATCTTGCCGAAAGCCTTGCTAACGCATCCGTCAGTGTTCCGTTGTATCTTCTCGAAACGTCAAGGGTGAATTCAACGACATCATCCGTGTTCGTTCCGTAGTAGATAACATTGTCGCCTATTGTCTGTGCTGTTGGTGTAAGGTAGTCGACAAAGAATGTTTTCAACATCTCCAGTGCAGTTTGGAAGTCGTGTGTAAGTGTTCGCTCATGCACTTCTTCATCTCCTGCAGTCTCTTGTCGTCCAACCTTTACTGCCTTATCATCGGAAGCACTGTCTACCTTTCCCTTTAGGTAGGTCGTAGACTTGACTGCCTCGATTATTGCCGACTTGATTATCTGAAATTTTATTATCATAGCTTATTCTCGTTTTATGTTAGAGGGTTTCGGTATCTGGGTCTGCAACATTATCATCACCTAAATCAACAGAGCCATTCATATCTACAAGTGTCTTGGATGCTGTTTTTGGTGGGTATGTCTCGAATGCCAATTTGATGGTTTCGCTTAAGTGTCTATTCATGCTTACTTCGTATACCTTGGCTTGTTCCGCATTTGTAAGGCTTAAAATCATGTATATAACATAAGACACTACAAAGCTTGAAACGGCATCGCCGAAAGATTTCGTGTTATGCACGTCAAACCTTTCTGCTTCGATAAGAATATTGTCGTTATCTGTATATACTGTAGCTAATGGCGCAAGCTCTCCTGCCAAGATGTTGGCGGCGTTTTTGGTATACTCCTCTAAGATACTCTGTTCAGCACTCGACAAAGTAGTATTACCGAATAGGGAGTTCCCGTTTTTGTCAGACAGTCTCTTTCCGATTATAGAGACTGCCTGAAGCACACTACTTTCTATGTCGTTATACAGGAATGAATATTTTGCCATATGTCTATTGCCTTATATAGTTTTGTGCTTGTTGTACAGCTTGTTGGTCTGCGCCCTGTACAATTCCGTTTTGGTCAACCTGCCCACCGCCTTGCAGTTGTGCTTGCTGCTCCTGCTGTCTGTACATTTCTTCAAGCTGCGCTTGTTGTTCCTGTACACTCGAAAGTAACTTATCTGCGTATGGTTTGTTGACGTTCTGCAGATACTGTACGAGGTTGATAGCACCCATTTGCAAAAGTTCTTTCAAGTCGTCGTTCTGCGCCGTGTTGTATGCGGCAGTTGCTGCTGCGTTCTTGATGCTTATCTTGAAGTGTATGTCTCTTGCTGATAACCTATCATAGCGATATACGTTAAGCGCATCCTTATTGAATACCTTTCGTCCGTCTTCATAGAACTGCTGAATGGTCATACACTTCTTCGTGGCAAGGCGTTCTGTGAACACGTCCATGTCACTAAGTATAGTGAAGAGTGACGTGGTGGCATTTTGGCTCTCTTGTGCGTATCGTGCTGCCGAAGTTCCTGCCGAAGGTGTCTTGCCTTGCAATGCGCCCGACACATTGGTAACGTCACGGATAAGGTTCAACTCTATCTGCAGAAGTTCGTTTGTTCCGATGTTGACGGCATTTGATGTAATAATCTCGGGTCTGACGTTAGGCATCGTTCGTTTGGGCGTGTAGAATATCCATCCGTCATATTCAATGGCTTCCTCCATGAACTGTTCGGGTGTCTTGCCGTCAAGAACTGTTGTTGGTATCATCTTGAAACCCTTGAAACTGCTGCGTATTGCCATATCGTTCATTACGATAAGGCGGTTGATATAACGCTGCTGGTCTATCACGTTTGCCATGAATGGGTGTATCTCTCCGTTGATATACGGATAGAGTTTCATCGTGAACGGATGCTCCTTGTAGTCGTATGGAGTTTCTCCTTGGCACAAAACAGTTCCGTCAGGTGCCATATATGTGTAGTACCAATATTTGTCTGCGACTTCCCAACTCTTGATATAGGCTCGGTCGTCTTCTGGTACGCCCATCATGTCATACTGCTCCTTTCGCTTCTCGTTCTTGATCTTCAAGTCTGCTATCATCGCCTTATCATCCAAGTTCACACGGAAGTATGCGTCATTTCCGCTTGTAGCTATAGGGTCAAAGCACTGCAGACGTGGTTTGGTTTCTGTAGTCCAAACCTCTATCACACGAAAATAATGTTTGCCTTTATTGGAGTAGTCGAAGCTAAGGTTTTCAAGTCTCTTCTCGTCGTTAAACTCGTAACCATCACCGCCATCATAGACTTCCTGCACACCGAAAATATCGTTGAGGTTGTCTATGCTAAGCCCGTATTCCTCCTTGGCAAACTTCTGATACAAGTCTTCACGGCTTACATCATGCAGTACACCAATAAGGCTAAGGTCGTTGTGGCGTGGGTCGCTTCCGCACTCGAAGAACATATGGTCAGGCTCCATGAGTTCAGTCCACGCATCGGGCATCTCCAATTCCTTTGCGTCCCAACTCTCCCTCACAAACATCTGACCTCCCTGCAGATAGTCTTTCACGGCATGGTTCAATAAGTCTTGCATCCCCGTTGTCTGCCAGTTGCACTGCATGGTGGCACTCATCATGTCGCTAAGTTGACGAGAGTCATTGTTTCGTGCAAAGCAGACAGGTTCTGTTCCTTGCTTGGCATAGAGTCCGGTCACTGATTCGAGTATACTTACCATGATGTTGTTGGTCATTGGAGTCATGTTGCGCTTCTCCATATAGGTTCGCTCTGTCATCTCCTGCCAATATCCGTTCTTGTATACTCGTATCGTGTCGCTCCATTGGTCGCCTGTACAATAGCGCATAGTTCTTGCTCTTGTTGCACGCACACCACTGAGGTTGTTCCAAGCGTTACGGCATCTTGTCAACAGCTCCCAGTCTACACCGTGCTCCTGCCTATGCTTACGTGCCTTTGCCGAGTCGTAAGTGTTGTGCTGCGGCATCACCTTGCTAAGTGTCAGCAATTTTCTATTTGGCATATCTATTTTCACATTTTATGTGTGCAAAAATAGATATTATATTCCCGTTCTTTTCCTATACATATATAACAAGGTGCATGCTCCGTATGTATGGGAAAAACAAAATGTTATTCTTTGCATCTTTGCCGAAAACTTTTAATCGAATATAAAATGACAAAAGAAGAACTTGAAAAACAGAACGCCGAAGCTGCTGCTCAGTCTCAAACGACTGACTCTCCAGAGCCTTCTGTAGACGAGCGTCCCAATAGGACTGCTTTTTCAAAGCGTTTTTCCAAACGGCACTCTGATGTTGACTTCGAGGACAAAGAAGCTCGCTATGCGGCAATGAACGATGATGCTGATATGCTCGGGAAGTATGAGG
>CAVKAH010000138.1:0-5666 GCA_963654095.1 Oscillospiraceae bacterium | reverse complement strand
TAATGGTTAGGATACAAGATTCTCAATCTTGGCATAGGGGTTCGATTCCCCTATCCACTACTTTAAAGAGTTGCTCAACGAGGCAACTCTTCTTTGTTTAACCAATTCGCAAGCAAAAATAGCTTTACGATTCAAACGATGGCTATAAGTTTCAAAACGAAATCGATATAAGATTTAAACAAATAGCCATAAGCTTCAAACGAAAATGCTTTAAGTTTCAAGATATATAATAGTCTGATTATGAACAACAATTCTGAACAAAAATGCTGCAACCAGCATACAGCCTTCACAAAATGGGTGAGTTGCTGGGGAAACGCCACATCGATTACCGACCGCAAAGAGGCAGTGTATGCCAAAGACTTAACACTACGCTACCCGATAGAGATACCCTTCAACGGCGACAAGCTGCGCTTTCGTTTCTCCAACTTGACAGGAACGGAACCAATAACAATAAGCAAAGCATACGTAGCACTAAAGGATAACTTCAGCAAGAGCCTAACACAGATAACCTTTAACGGCAACGGCGAGACTATAATCATGCCAGGAAAGGAAACGGAAAGCGATGAGATTTCATTCGCCATAACGGCTTACCAGACTGTAGAAGTAAGCTTTTATCTTGAAGATTTCACGCAGATGAATGCAGGAACACTCATCACAGGACCCCTTTCAAAAGGACAATACAGCTATGGAGACTACGCTACAGCAGAGGTTCTGCCTATAAATCTGACACGAAACACCAATTGGTTTTATTTCCTAAACACCATAGACATCCACACAGAAGATAAGAACCACGCCCTTATTTGCTATGGCGACTCCATAACAGCACAGAGCTGGCCCGACTGGCTTGCTATCCGAGAAAGAGAGAAAGGCTCGCACAACGTGTCGATAGTGCGCCGTGCAGTGAGCGGAACAAGAATATTACGACAGTATGACTGCATAACATATCAGGCATACGGACTAAAGGGGGCTACACGTTTCCCTATAGAAATGAACGTAAGCGGGGCTTCCGACGTGATAATACAACACGGCATAAACGACATTATACACCCCGTGGGCACTGACGTCAACCCTTTCAGACCATGGACAGATATGCCTACGCTCACGGAAATGAAGCAAGGCGTTGAAAACATCTATGTGAAACACGCAAAGGAACTTAGGCTCAAAGTATGGAGCGGCACACTGCTTCCTATCTACGGATGGCGCACATACAACGAGGAACGCAACACTCTGAGGGAGCAATTCAACCATTGGCTGCGCACATCACCCATCTTTGACGGGTGCATAGACTTCGACAAAGCAGTGAGAAGCAGCGACAATCCGAAAGCCTTCGCCACAGGTTTCGACTCTGGAGACCACCTTCATCCCAGTGAAGAAGCATACAAGGCGATGGCAAATTGTGTACCTGAGGAGCTTATTTAAGGCATCATGCCCAACAAGAAATCGCAATATATAAACGCATAGAAGCAATAAGATAGTAAAATAGTTATATATTATAAATTTAATTTACTACCTTTGCATCTATAAATCAACCATAGAACACAGTGTCCCGGCTCTGTCGCTGGTAGCAAAGGCTACGAGAGGAAAGTCCGGGCAGCATAGGGCACTCCGCTTCTGAAAGTGGAAGCTATTGGTAACAGTAGGATACGGCAGAAGAAAATAACCGCCACAAGGTATTTATACCAGCACATCTCATGTGTGTGGCAAGGGTGAGAAGGTGGTGCAAGAGACCACCAGCCAGTGGGCGACCATTGGGCTGTGCCGTCCGGAGGCTGCAAGTTCGCGTATACCGTCGTCTGAGGATTGCCCGTCCGACTTACTCCGACGGAGGGTGGAATGCTTGAGACATGGGGTGACTCATGTACTGGATAAATGGCAGGCACCGCACCAACCGAGAGATTTGTGCGGGACAGAACCCGGCTTATAGGGACACTGTTTTCTTTCTTTTTCATTATTAACAACTATCGGGAAAGCTATACAGCCATCAGAAAGGCTATAACAGCTATCAAGAAAGCAATAATAGCTACTAGAAAGGCTATATTTCCCAAAATCTCATACTATAAAAGTGGCAATAAGCAATATCATAGATTTTTTCAAAACAGGTATCTGGCGTGATTTCAGCAAGAAGCCAAAACACATTCGATATGCCGTGGCAATGCTGAGAATGCTGATATTGGCTATTGAAAGGTTTACCACAAAACGAATTATCGACTCGGCTGCTGCACTAACATACTCCACTTTGCTCGCCATTGTGCCCATCCTTGCTGTGGTGTTTGCCATAGCCCGCGGATTTGGATACAACAAATACATCGAACAATGGTTTAGGGATGTGTTGTCGAGTCAGCCACAGGCAGCCGACACCATAGTAGGCTTTGTAAACTCCTACCTCATTCATACGCAAAGCGGAATAATATTGGGAATCGGTCTTGTGGTGATGTTGTGGACCGTTACAATACTTATACGCAACATCGAACTGGCATTCAACAAGATATGGCAGGTAAAGAAACCAAGAAGCTTCTTCCGCACCGTTACCGACTATATGGGAATGTTTATCCTTGCACCCATAATCATCGTATTCACCTCGGGTATATCTATCTTCGTGGCAACGCTAACAAACGAGACTGACGGACTGGAGATGCTTGCCCCTATGGTTAGGAGATTGTGGGAGTTTACCCCATACGTTCTCATGTCAGCCATATTCATCGCCCTCTACGTGTTCATGCCTAACACTAAGGTAAAGATACGCTGCGCCATCGGTCCGGGTATACTTGCCGGTGTTGCCATGCAGGGACTGCAGCTCATATATATCCACTCTCAGATATGGATGAGCAGCTACAACGCCATCTATGGTTCGTTTGCCGCCCTACCGCTCTTTATGCTATGGGTGCAGATATCATGGAACATCTGCCTGTTTGGTGCCGAACTGTGCTACACAAGTCAGAACATGGAGGAGTTTGCATTCAGAACAGAGACTTACGAGATATCACCTCGCTACCGAATAATGATGGCGATGATGATAATGAGCATTATCTGCAAGAGATTTGAAAAAGGCGGAAAGCCATATACAGCTCTCGAACTAAAGCTCCTCACCAATATCCCTATACGCATAACACAGCAACTATTGTATGAACTAATGGATATGCACTTCGTTAGCGAGATTACGAGCGACGAGAAGGGAGAAGAGAGTGTGTACCAGCCTGCAGAAGACTTATCGCGCCTCACCGTAGGACTGCTAATCGACAGATATGAGACAACGGGTAAATGGGAGCTATCTCTGAACATGGAAGGACTAAAGCGAGAGAAATGGAACGAGGCTATAGCCAACCACGCAATATACCTTAAGACCCAAAAGAATATACTTCTTAAGGACTTATGATATACCTTAGCATAGTCAAAAATAGGTAGTTTAGAGAAAGAGCTTGGCTACAAACGAAAATATTTGTACTTTTGTAGTCGCAAACAAAGGAAATATACACGTAGAACGTTTAACAAAGAAATTATAAATATGGAATTACCTGATTTTATGTCATATTCCAACAAATTCACGAACGGTGAATTTCTGGAGAAAATATCAAAGATTGCAAAGCGTGCCGGTGCGAAGTTGGTATACACAGCATTAATACTTTACTACACGTTGCAGAGCGATAAAGTGGCTCTGAAGGACAAAGCCATCATCGTGGGAGCATTGGGCTATCTTATCAGTCCGCTTGATGTAGTGCCAGATGCCATACCTATCGTGGGCTTGGGCGACGACCTCGCCGTATTGCTTTATGTTGTAAACAAGCTCGGCACGGTGTCTGAGGAGATTAAAGAGAAAGCCAAATCGAAGCTCACAAAATGGTTTGACGAAGACGAAATGGAGGAGATTAACGAGCTAAAGGTATAAACCCAAACATATTGGTATAGACAATAAGCACAAACGTATATTGTCAAAATACGAAAGTATACGCTACAAATACAAAAGAGTCATGGAGAAAGAAACTTATATACAAGGTTTCATCCATGACTCTTTTTTATTTTCAGCGTAAAGGTCATCATTTCTTTAGCTTCTTCAACCTTCTTTTTGCCTCGGGGATGTCAGGACAGAGCTGCAAAGCCTTCTCATAATTGGCTATAGCGGCATCATTCATGTGCTCTTTCTCACATTCTTTGCCAAGCATTGTATATTCCACAGCAAGGCGTTTCAAGAATTTATCCTGTTCTTTCTTCTCCTCTTTCAGCCTTTTGTTCTCCTCACGGAGAGTGTTAATCACGTTAAGTTTCTTGCGAATAAAACGACGAACGAGAGGCTTTTCTATATCATAACGACTATGAATAGCCTTAAAGAAATTGGCGAGGAAGCCTTCAAAGTCGCCCTTATCAAAGTCTTTTACGGCATCATGGTACTCTCTGTCAGCCTTCGACTCCGATAATGCCTTGTTGATAACAACCATATTGTTATAGTTGCGAGAGAAGCTAACGACCTCTGACCTTACGAAAACGTCGCGCCTACGGATAGGCTCTTTCAGCGTTATGCCCTCGAGCGACGTACAACGGGATAGAGCTACGTAGGTCTGACCACCGGCAAAAGCACCACCCGTGAAATCGATATTCACCCGTCGGAAAGTGAGTCCCTGACTCTTATGCACTGTTATCGCCCATGCCAGACGGATTGGAAACTGGGTGTACACCCCTATCTCCTCCTCTTCAATCTTCTGCTCCTTATCGTTGAAGGTATATCGCACGTTGCTCCATCGGGCACGTTCCACCTCAAACTCCCTACCCTCGTCCGTTACGATATACAATATTCCCTTAGCCTCATCAATAGCCTCGATGACACCCAGTGTGCCGTTCACCCACCTCTTGTCGAGGTCGTTCTTGATGAAAATAATCTGTGCACCAACCTTTATGTCGAGTTGAATAGGTGTAGGAAGACTATTCTCGGGAAAGTCGCCCTTTATCTCTCCCTTAAAGACAGAGGGGTCTCCAGGAAGGAGAGCAAGCTGTTTTTCGTTGATATAGTCTACGGTATCACGACGCGTAGAGAGTGTTATGGATAGTTCGTTGGAATGTTTCTCCTCATTTGCCCCTACCCTGTTGTTGAGCAAAGTTAGGTCGGCATCAGCCACGTTGTTAGTACGGATGTGGTCGAGAATATCTATAAAGACGGCATCCGATTGACGATAAACCTTACGCAACTCTATACTTACGAGCTGCATTTCCCTAAACACATGAGCCTCAAAGAAATATGCTGAGGGATAGAAAGGACGAAGAAACTGACGGTCTTCCTCCTTCAAAACTGGTTCAAGCTGATATATATCGCCTACGAGAAGCAATTGTTTTCCACCGAACGGCACCCTCATATTGCGTGAATAGATACGCAACACCTTATCAATAAAATCGATAATGTCGGCTCTCACCATACTTATCTCATCGATGATTATCAGTT
This sequence comes from Oscillospiraceae bacterium, assembly GCA_963654095.1. Lineage (GTDB taxonomy): Bacteria > Bacteroidota > Bacteroidia > Bacteroidales > Bacteroidaceae > Prevotella. The sequence goes on along the minus strand of CAVKAH010000138.1, from coordinate 241 downwards.
CCACCTCTCTCAATATCTTGCATTTCTCACCATTATACTTTAGTGTGCTCTTGATATTGCGGTTAGAAAATCTTGAATCAGTGGGGATAAGGGGATGAAAAGGAAGCTTGAAAAAGCTATGCAATGTGGCACCTCCAGCATTGATAGCGGCAATGCCTGTGGGAGCGAGAACTATGTGTTTCTTCTTTGTGTGCTTACAGATGTAACGAAGAAAAGTAGACTTACCCGTCCCCGCCTTACC
>CAVKAH010000137.1:0-5683 GCA_963654095.1 Oscillospiraceae bacterium | reverse complement strand
CGTAACATTCAATATAATTGAAGCTATGCGTTATCACAAAGTGTTCGGCAGACCGAAAATCGGCGATATGGTGGCGGTGGTCATCAATACGGAGAATAAGCATAAGGCAGATATGGTAATTGATCTTGATGAACTGAATGGCACTTGGGTATATCTCTCTATGCCGAAGATGAAGAAGCATGGTCCTATGGGCAAGCCAATGGCAGCTCCGAAGCCTGATCCAGAGCGCGATTCTATGATGAAAGCAATGATGGTACCTATCGAGCAGGGATTTAAAATCAAGAAGAATAATCAGATGGAGCCTGTCGGAATGCAGTTCAACACTACTACACTAACTGGCGACAGTCCGTTGGAGTATCCCCAAGTGAAATATTACAAGGATTGGAATATCCTCAACGGCAAACTTGTACTCACGGAGGGTACTATAGAAATGGGCAACAAGAAAAGAAGAAAGGCTCGCCCTTCAAGAGATACTGTCGACATCGTACTGATGATGAAAGACAGCCTACAGCTGAAGTTTAAGGATGGTATAAAGAGTTATTACAGAAAGTAACAGTTATTCGATAACCCAGTCTGTAATATTTTTCTTGTCCTTGTCAAGGCTGAAATTAATACCTACCATTGTTATGGGCTTATCGGCAAACTTAAAACTATCGGCATACCCACGGTTTTTTATCTGCTCTAAGGCTTCTTTTGCAGAGCCGTTAAATTTGATTTCCAATATGTAGATACATCTTTGGGTGTGTATAGTAATGTCTATGCGCCCTTTATGGGTGTGTTGTTCCACTTCCATACGATAATTGGTAAGGATGGCAAAGATTACGTACATCATTTGTTGGTAATGTCCTTCGTAGTCAGTGTCATTACAATATGGTATGGTGTTAAGAAATGTCTGTAGTAGGCTCAATGCTCCGTCCATATCATTACGGTTGATGAGTGCAGACATCTTTGCTATGGTAGTGTTTCCTTTTGCTGTCTTTTCGGCAAGGAAATGAGGCAGCAAATTACGGTATAGCCCTATGCGGATTTCCTTGTTTGGTATGCCCAGAGTGTATAGTTCCGTATCAGGGTCATAGCCTTTTATAGTAAAATATCCGCTTTGATATAGTAGAGGAATAATTGTAGTCATGGTCTCTGTCGGTGCGTCGAAGTCTGCTTTATCTGCTTCTATCTCTACTCCGATATCGGTAGGAAGCACATCAAATTTCTTCATCATCTCTATAAGGTATGTTGGTGTGCCAGAACTGAACCAATAGTCGTTTATTTTTTTATCCGCAAAACAGTTGAGCAAGCTGAAAGGATTGAACACGTCAGGTCCTGGCCACGTGAAATGGTAGCCATCATAGTTGTCCTTAAGTCTGTCGATAGCCTGTTCTCGGGTGATTGACAGGCTTTCAGCAAGTACATCTATGTCTTCCGTCATCATTGTCTGTAGCTCATCCTTTGTTATACCGCATATTCCAGAATATTGTTCATCCATACTGATGTTCTTAATGTTGTTCAGTTCGCTAAATATGCTTAACTGCGAAAACTTTGTTATGCCAGTAAGGAATACGAAGCGGAGGTATGGCTCGCTGAGTTTCAGTGGACTGAAAAAGTTACGCATTATTTGGCGTATATCTCCGAGATGTTCGTCTTGGTGTAAGACATCAAGGAGTGGAGCATCATATTCGTCTATAAGTACGACAACCTGTTTGCCTGTCTGTTGGAATATATTAAGTATAAGATTTTTGAGTCTTATGTTAGGGTCGATAGAATCGGAGCTTATTCCGAATAGTTTTTCTTTCTCTTCAAGTATACTTATCAGATAGCGGTTGAGCTGTTCCTTCTCCATGTGTTTGCCTCCGCTCATGTCAAGATGCAGAACGGGGTATGACTTCCATTCTTTTTCAAGTTTTTCTATGGCGAGACCTTTGAACAGATTCTTTTTCCCTTCGAAATAGCTTTGTAATGTAGACACAAGCAATGACTTTCCAAATCGTCTTGGACGACTCAGAAAGAAAAACTTACCGCTTGTATGCGTCATGTTGTATATATATTCGGTCTTGTCTATATACAACTTGTCCTCTTTGCGTATACTCTCAAACGTCTGTATTCCTATAGGATAAAGTTTTGTTGCCATACACTAAATGTTTTTGCAAAGATAGTACAAAATGAGAGTAATACAAAATGAAAGGTAAAGACTTTTATTTTGTATGTATGCTTTGCATAAATAATTTTTTTCCAAAAAATCTGTCATTCTGTCATCGAGTTTGGTAAGTCTTTATAAATAAGGGCGATATGCTATGTTGATAGAAGAATTTGTTTAAGATTATCTGTCATTATCCGTCAGTCGACATAAAACAGATTTTTCTTTGTAAATGTCTGATACATATGGCTTTGGGTAATGTTTTCTCTGTGAACTTCTATATCGTAAACTATGTCTTTTTGATGCGTAATCCTATACTTTTTACGTAAAAAGTGGTGTGTTTTTACATAAAAAACTCCCGTTCGGCAATTTGAAAGTGAACTTTCATTGCTCTCACTTAATCGTTTTTTGGGATAAAAAACTCCCGCTTGGCAATAAAAAATTAATTTTTTCAGGGAAAATACTCCTAATTTTCGCACATTTTATGACTTATAAGGGTACGTTTTATGACAGATTAGTGACAGATATTGTAAACAAAAGTTATTTGTCGGCAATGTAACTTTTTGATATATAGGTATTTGCTTTTTCTGATGACAGAATGATAGATAAAAACAAAAAAATATTTATGCGTGAAGTTTATAGCTTAACATAAAGAGTTTATAGCTTAACATAAAAAAAGGACGTGCCAGTTTTGACACATCCTCTTTATCGTTAGATTGAAATTTGTCTTATAGTTGTGCTAATTCCACTACTTTGTCTACTGCAGCAGATAGTCCGTCGATGTTCTTACCACCAGCAGTAGCGAAGTGAGGCTGACCTCCGCCACCACCCTGTATCAGTTTGGCAGCCTCGCGGATTACCTTTCCAGCATTGAAAGCATGTTCGCTGACGATGTCGTCGGTAGCCATGACGGTGAGCAACGGCTTGTCCTCATGCTTACTACCTATTACGCAGAGCATGTTCTCAGGCTCAGCGGCACGGAGCTTGAAGGCAAGGTCTTTGGCAGCTTCAGGAGCGATAGGCAATACGGCAGTGATAACCTTAACGCCGTTTACTATACGAATATGCTCAAGCAGACGCTCCTTAGCACGCTCTACAGCCTCTGCCTGGAACTTCTCTATGCTTTTCTTCATGGCATCATGCTCCTCGATATATTTACCGATAACGGTTTGCAAATCCTTAGCGTTGTGGAAGAGAGCCTGAATAGCTTTCATGCTATCCTCAAGGTCGTATAACATCTGCTCACACTCTGCTCCAGTCTTTGCCTCGATACGGCGGATGCCAGCAGCCACGCTACTTTCAGAGATAATCTTAATCATTCCTATCTTGCCAGTGCTTTTGGCGTGAATACCTCCACAGAACTCAACGCTTGGTCCAAACTGTACAACACGCACCTTATCGCCGTATTTCTCACCAAAGAGAGCTATGGCACCGAGCTTCTTAGCCTCTTCGATAGGCACGTCGCGATGATCCTGCAATGGGATATCCTGACGAATCATATCGTTTACCATACGCTCCACCTGACGAATCTCCTCGTCAGTAACCTTCTGGAAATGAGAGAAGTCGAAACGCAGGGTAGTAGGAGAAACATAAGAACCCTTCTGCTCAACATGCTCGCCAAGCACCTGCTTCAAAGCATAGTCGAGGAGGTGTGTTGCTGTGTGGTTGGCAGCACTCGCTTCACGCTTGTCTGTATCCACACAAGCCATAAAGTCAGCTTCAATATTCTTAGGCAGAGCCTTCACGATATGTACCGACTGGTTGTTTTCACGCTTAGTGTCGGTAATGGTGATCGTCTCTTCTTCACTAACGAGGACGCCAGTATCACCTACCTGACCACCCATCTCACCATAGAAAGGAGTATAGTCGAGAACAAGCTCATAATAAGAACTCTTCTTCTGTGTAACCTTGCGATAGCGCAAGATGTGGCACTCATATTCGGTGTAGTCGTAACCCACAAACTGCTGTTCGCCCTGACGAACCTCAATCCAGTCGCCGTTCTCCACGGTGGCAGCATTGCGTGCACGCTCTTTCTGCTTCTGCATCTCAACCTCAAACTGCTTCTCATCCACAGTGATACCGCTCTCTCTACAGATAAGCTCTGTTAGGTCGAGAGGGAAACCATAGGTATCAAACAGACGGAAAGCCTGTGTGCCATCCAATACCGTCTTACCCTCAGCCTTAACGGCATCTATGGCAGAGTTTAGCATATTGATACCATTTGAGAGAGTGCGAAGGAACGACTCCTCCTCCTCCTTGATAACCTTAGTGATAAGCTCACGCTGTGCAGGAAGTTCTGGAAATGCGCCTCCCATCTCCTGAACCAATACAGGAACGAGTTTATATAAGAATGATTCCTTCTGTCCGAGGAATGTGTAAGCATAGCGCACAGCACGACGAAGTATACGGCGGATAACATATCCAGCCTTGGCGTTGCTTGGCAACTGTCCGTCAGCGATAGAGAACGATACGGCACGTAGGTGGTCAGCTACAACACGCATAGCCACATCCACATCCTCCGTCTCGCCATACTTCAGTCCAGAGAGATTACTAATCTCCTTGATGATAGGCTGGAAGATGTCGGTATCATAGTTGGAATGCTTGCCCTGAAGGGTGCGCACAAGACGCTCAAATCCCATACCAGTATCAATAACGTGCATTGGCAGAGGGTCAAGGCTACCGTCAGCCTTGCGGTTAAACTGCATGAACACGATGTTCCATATCTCTATAACCTGTGGATCGTCTTTGTTTACGAGTTCACGTCCTGGCACTTTAGCCTTCTCCTCATCCGTACGAGAGTCTATATGTATCTCTGAGCAAGGTCCGCAAGGTCCTGTATCTCCCATTTCCCAGAAGTTGTCGTGCTTGTTTCCTGTGGATCGTCTTTGTTTACGAGTTCACGTCCTGGCACTTTAGCCTTCTCCTCATCCGTACGAGAGTCTATATGTATCTCTGAGCAAGGTCCGCAAGGTCCTGTATCTCCCATTTCCCAGAAGTTGTCGTGCTTGTTTCCGTTGATGATATGGTCAGCTGGCACGTGCTTAAGCCAGTATCCAGCAGCCTCGTCATCACGTTCAAGACCTTCTTCCTTAGAGCCTTCAAATACAGTAACGTATAGGTCTTTAGGGTCGATATGCAAAACGTCAACGAGGTATTCCCATGCATAGTCGATAGCTCCTTCCTTGAAATAGTCGCCAAAGCTCCAGTTTCCGAGCATCTCAAACATAGTGTGGTGGTAAGTGTCGTGTCCAACTTCCTCAAGGTCGTTGTGCTTTCCGCTAACACGCAGACATTTCTGAGTGTCGGCGCGTCGACGTGGTTCAGGCTCGCGAGTACCGAGGATAATATCTTTCCACTGGTTCATACCTGCATTAGTGAACATCAGCGTAGGGTCGTCTTTAATGACCATAGGTGCTGATGGCACGATAACGTGTCCTTTCGACTCAAAGAATTTCTTAAAAGAGTCGCGGATTTCATTTGCTGTCATCATTGTTTTTTATATTAATTTGATTTTGTCTCTATAGAAAAATGTAGCTATATAGTTGTAAACTAAGT
>CAVKAH010000136.1:0-5718 GCA_963654095.1 Oscillospiraceae bacterium | reverse complement strand
TACCTGAATTTACCTATACATTTGCATTCAGTTATCCTGAATACAATCTTTTTACCTTAAAAAAACTAATACCTATTACAGTGAAGGCAACCCTCTGAGAAGAGAGTTGCCTTTAAATTTTTTATCGTATAAGCCACTTTTTATATGTTTTTATGCAGATAAGTTTTGTTTGTATAATCTCTAAAACGTTCTTGTCTATCCATTTTGCATCTGTCGAAGCAAATCCTTTTGGCGTTCAGAAAGATTGGTCGGCAGAGTTACATTATAGGTTATAATCATATCGCCTATAGTGCCGTCGCCACGATCGTAGCCCTTGCCACGCAAACGCACCTTTGTACCATTCTGTGTTTCGGGCTTTACCTTGAGTTTTACCTTAGAGCCATTGCCCAACTGGAGTAACACCTCACCACCAAGCATTGCCGTATATAGGTCGATATTCACATTTGCGTGCATCTCACCATTATTCTGACGTGTACCACCCTTAGCACCACGACTTCTGCCAGCACTACCAAAGAGGTCTTTGAAGAAGTCGGAGAAGCCGCCTCCACCACTACGACCGAAGCCAGAGAAGTCGAAGCCCTCAAAAGGTGAGCCTCCACCATTATAATAATATGAACCACCGCCTGCTCCACCTGCCCTGCTGTAAGCATCAGCCTCTTTCCAATGTTCGCCATACTGGTCGTATTTCTTTCTCTTTTCAGGGTCGTTTATCACCTCATACGCCTCATTGAGCATTTGAAATTTAGCCTTTGCCTTAGGGTCATCGGGATGCAAATCTGGATGAAACTGTTTGGCACGTTTCAGATAAGCACGCTTTACGTCTTTCTGCGGTATTGTTTTTTCTACGCCTAGTATTTTATAATAATCAATAAATGCCATATTGTCAGCCTCCTATTCTATTTGTTATTATTTATGTGGGAAAAGCAAATTTCATGCCGAAATGACATTTTTATGTTTTAAGGATTAGGATACACGTGCCTACAACCCGCCTAAAACAAAAAAAAACAAAGCCAACCAATAGTGTATCCTACTGATTAGCCTTGTTTTCTTCTTTTATCTTCTTAAAAAAGCCTAGCGCTCAGCAATTCGAGATTAACCTCTCATCACCCTTGCGTAATTAGTCTTTCTATAAAAATCTACTGAAATTTACTGTATACCGTGTGCACTAACGCCCTTGTCGATACGACCAATCATTCCCTGAAGAGCCTTGCCTGGTCCACATTCTGTAAAGTCGTCTGCGCCATCAGCTATCATGTTCTGAACACATGATGTCCAACGTACAGAACTTGTAAGCTGTGCAATAAGGTTTTTCTTTATTTCAGCAGGTTCAGTGTGTGGTTTACCGTCCACATTCTGATATACAGGACACTTTGGAGCATGTATCTCTGTCTTTTCGATAGCAGCCTCGAGTTCATCCTTTGCAGGCTGCATAAGTGGTGAGTGGAATGCTCCACCAACCTTCAAAGGCAGAGCACGCTTTGCGCCAGCTGCCTTGAGCTTCTCGCAAGCCTCGTTGATAGCCTCGATGTTACCAGAGATTACGAGCTGTCCAGGACAGTTATAGTTTGCAGGAACCACTACGCATCCTGGCTTGCTAACCTCTGCACAGATTTCTTCAATCTTATCGTCAGCCAATCCTACGATAGCTGCCATTGTAGAAGGAGCTGCCTCGCAAGCCTTCTGCATTGCCATAGCACGTGCATAAACGAGTTTCAATCCGTCTTCAAAGCTCAACGCTCCTGCTGCAGTAAGAGCAGAGAATTCTCCAAGTGAGTGACCTGCCACCATCTCTGGCTGGAACGCATCGCCCATACAGAGTGCACTGATTACGCTATGAAGGAATACGGCAGGCTGTGTAACCTTAGTCTGCTTCAGTTCCTCGTCAGTACCGTTAAACATAATGTCTGTGATGCTATAGCCAAGAATCTCGTTAGCTTTATCGAAAAGTTCTTTTGCCAATGAATTGTTGTCGTAGAGGTCTTTGCCCATACCTACAAACTGTGCTCCCTGTCCGGGAAATACAAATGCTTTCATTTTTTCTTTTTTTCTGTTATTCTATTATACTCTCATTATCGGCGTGTTTTAAAAATTCCACGCATTTTTAGAACCCGCCTATCCTTAAAAACAAAGGATAATCGTAGAAAATCAAGTGCAAAGTTACTTATTTTTGTTGGATATAAGTCAAAAGAGGGACTTTTTTTGCCTTTTGCCTCAGAAATTAACCATAAAGACGTGCTTCCCTTCAGTATAAGAATATGTTATAATCCAATGATGATAGTCGCATATCGACTTCACGATAGCCAATCCAAGTCCGTTTCCCTTTTGTGTTTCAGCATTGCGATGAAAACGCTTGAATACATCATTAGGGTCAAGAGCTGGCTCTGAGGATTTGTTTGCAATAGTTAAACATCTATCCTTAAACGATATGTCGATTATCCCACCGCTAATATTATGTCTCAGAGCATTAACAACAAGATTACTTATCATACTCTCAAGCAACACTTCATTGCAATTAATAGAGAAGCCAGTATGCACATCTGCGTTTATCTTTATACCATTGGCAATGGTTTCAAGGGTAGGTATCATTGCATTAAGCTTTTCTCCTATATCTATATATGAGTTCATCTTGTATTGCACGTTCTCTATCCTTGCAAGCAAAAGTAGGTTTTGGTTAAGGCGCGACATACGTCGGATTTCTTGATATATATCTTGCAAGAGCACCGACTGCTCCTCCGTAACATCATTGTTCTGCAAGAGCATATCAAGTTTCCCCTGAACTACTGCAAGTGGCGTCTGCAACTCATGTGAAGCGTTCTCCGTAAACTCCTTCTGTACCTTAAAGCTGTTTACGCTTTGCGATAAGATTTGCTTGAGGATAGTGTTGAGCTGTGAGAACTCCCGCACTTTAGTTTCGCCAAATGCAGGTACTTTGCAATCCTCTACCTTAAAGTGGCTGATAATATCCAGCGTTTGATAAAAGGGTTTCCAAAGTCTTTGTGGTACAAGACGCATTATTATGAATATCGAGATTGCCAAGACAACACACATAGAGAATACCTGAAAGACGAGTCCCAGCACAGTATCTTGCTCAAGGTCAAGTTCCGACTGCGGAATATGCGCAATATCTGCCACCTTTATCAAGTCCTCGGCATAATAGTTTGTTATGATATAATAAAATATTGGTGTGGCAAGCAACAATATAAATATCATAAACACAGCAAACTGCGACATGAGCAGTTTAATGAGGCTCTGCTTCTTTTTCCGACCGTCCTTGTCTTTCTCTCCTGTTGTCATTACATTCACTCCTCTATCCATTTATACCCCATGCCATAAACGGTTCTTATCCGATCCTTGCAACCATACTCTGCAAGCTTCGCCTTAAGATTCTTTATATGGCTATATATAAAATCAAAATTATCAAGCATATCTGCCATATCACCACTAAGATGTTCCGCAATAGACGACTTGGCTATTACCTTCCCTTTGTTACCGATAAAGAAAAGCAATAGTTCATACTCGCTCTTTGTAAGCTGTAGGATATTACCTTTTACATACACTTCTTTCTTGAGCAGATTAATGGAGACTTCTGCAGATGTGATGACATTGTTTGAATTAAAGTTCTTACGTCGCATTAGGGCATATATACGCATCGACAATTCTGGCAAGGGGAAAGGCTTTGAAAGATAGTCGTCAGCTCCTATCTCTAAACCCGTCAGTTTGTCGTCAAGAGCTCCCTTTGCTGAAATTATTATCAATCCAGCTGGGTTGTCCCTACGTTTTATCTCCCTGAGTATATCTAAGCCGTTGCCACCAGGTAGCATCAAATCAAGCAAGATGCAGTCATACTCATAGACGCACGCTTTCATCTTCGCTTCACTGAACGTAAAAGCCTGTTCGCATACATACTTCTGGGTTTCAAGATACCCTCGTATGCTGTCTGAGAGCTTCTTCTCATCTTCTATAATAAGTATTTTCATCAACATTGTCTTTTCGCTTGGCAAATATAACGTTTTTTACTTTATCAACCTATATACACTTAACCATTTTATAGTTTTATACTTACTTTTGCGCCAAGAGTCATCATGTGCATATACTCTCTGCTACTTCTGCTTGCTGGTGCTTGCACATTATAATCAAGAAAAAGGCTTCCCGCAAGGTGCTTCTGCACTTGATAGTTGAGCGAGATACCCGTACCGCCAATAAAACCATGATTATTGCCAATGCTTATATTGTTTATCACAGTCTTGGGATACCACACCTCACCTGCTACAAGCTTACTGCCAATGCTCCAGCGGTTAGCAATTGGCAGGTTAAAGTATGGGCCAACCATAACGGAATAAAACTTGAAGGTATTGTCTGGGGCATCTGTACCGTTTACGATATATTGCAAGTTTGATACCGAAGCCCTACCGCCCAGTCCAACGTTCCTGTTCAAGAACCAAGCACCCTCCAGACCTATCGTGGTGCCTGTTGACGTTTCAAACACGTTGCTCTCGTCTATATCATATTTACTCAACGGCAAGTTAAAGCCCATATACAATCCGAGGAAAGAGGGTTTCTGCTGACAAACGAAAAGTTCTGCTTCTCGGTTTCCTTTCACATTCAGTCCGCGATCTTTACATATAAGGTCGGCTATCCAGTATCCAAACTCCGTGGAAAGTATTCCTATTCCAGCCCCTACCATCACGTCGCTCAGCCAATGTTTGTTGTTTGCCATACGCATCAGTCCTGTTGCCGTTGCCACGCCATAAGCCCCAATGCTTATCAACGGACTTTTATGCCCATATTCCTTACTGAGCATCGTTGCCGTCATAAACGCCGTTGCCGTATGTCCTGAGGGAAAACTCTGGTTGTTAGAACCATCAGGACGTTCCACCTTTGTAGTAGTCTTCAACACATTTACAGCTCCTGCCATCAAAGCTGCAGAGAAAGCATCACTAAGCAACATCCTACCCCACGACGACCTACTCTCCACTCCTGCCGTTTTCATCCCCACCATAACGACAGCTGGCAAATATTGCGTATAATCGTCAATATGCCGACGAAACAACGGCATATAATCATTTCTGAGTTTACGGAATTTTGTATCTTGATGCTTCTCTATCAATCCACCAACTATCAAAGGTACACCAATATATGTCGACTTAAAGAGTTTGCTTTGCGACATTCGCAACAGAAAAGACTTACCTTTATATTCTGCCACCATTGTATCGCCCTTTTCCAAACATATAATACCATCAAAATGACTAATAGTATCGGTTGTAGTCACATACACCGAGTCTGGATTGGCGGTAGCATTACCAACAAAAAAACATAGCATTCCACACACCAACAATTTTATTAAAACCCACCTTTTCATACCTTATTATAATATAGAAAACATACTGCATAAATATTTCTATACGCAAAATTAATGTTGCATTCTGTAGAAATTCTGTAGAACGATATAAATTACAATGTTCTATGCTATACGCAATATTATTTTTTTTCTATTTTATCTATCATTCTGTCAGCGTAAAAACGCACATATCTATATATCAAACAGTTACATCACTAATAGACAACTTATATTTACAATATCTGTCATACATCTGTCATCTATCTGTCATAGTTAGTGAAACATAGTGATAGCTATAATAAAGCCCCACTTTTCATATAATAAAGTATAGGGTTACGCATCGTAAGAATACAGGTAAAATACCATCTAAAGTATTGTGC
>CAVKAH010000135.1:0-5721 GCA_963654095.1 Oscillospiraceae bacterium | reverse complement strand
CATTCAATTTATGTGGTTATGTAATTCATCTATTGGAAGGAAAGTCGTGATGTCCGTAACAGGTGTTGCGCTTATCCTGTTCTTGACGTTCCACATGTCAATGAACATCGCAGCTCTCTTCTCTGGAGACGCTTACAACATGATTTGCAAGTTCCTTGGTGCCAATTGGTATGCCGTGGTGGCAACGCTCGGTCTTGCAGCATTGGCTGTGATTCACATCTTGTATGCTTTTTGGCTTACGATGCAGAACAGAAAGGCTCGTGGAAATGAGCGCTATGAGGTAACAACACGCCCTGCTGGTGTAGAATGGGCATCTCAGAACATGCTTGTTTTAGGAATTGTAATTGTTCTCGGATTGTTACTTCACTTATTCAACTTCTGGTACAACATGATGTTTGCCGAGCTTATCGGCTTTGAGGGTATCCATGGTCCTGCTGATGGCTTTGCATGGATTCAGGAAACATTCTCAAACCCTGTTTATGTAGTTCTCTACATTGTATGGCTTGTATCATTGTGGTTTCACCTCTCTCATGGTTTTTGGAGTGCAATGCAGACCTTCGGATGGAATGGTAAAGTATGGTTCTGCCGTTGGAAAGTTATCGGTATCGTATATTCAACGATATTGTGCCTCGGCTTTATTGTAGTGGTTTTGTGCTTCTATGCAAGAAGTCTTTGTGGCTGCTGCTAATACAATTCATAAAACATAATTTAAATACATAATTAAAAGAATTATGGCTAAGACAATAGATTCAAGAATTCCAGAAGGCCCAGTTGCCGAGAAATGGACAAACTATAAAGCTCACCAACGTTTGGTGAACCCAAAGAACAAACTTAAGCTTGACGTCATCGTAGTAGGTACAGGATTGGCAGGAGCTAGTGCTGCTGCAAGCCTTGGCGAGATGGGCTTCAATGTTCTCAATTTCTGTATTCAAGATTCTCCTCGTCGTGCTCACTCTATCGCAGCTCAAGGAGGTATCAATGCAGCAAAGAATTATCAGAATGACGGCGACTCTGTTTACCGCTTGTTTTATGATACGGTAAAAGGTGGCGACTATCGTGCTCGTGAGGCAAATGTATATCGTCTTGCAGAGGTATCAAACAATATCATCGACCAATGTGTTGCTCAGGGTGTACCATTCGCTCGTGAATATGGTGGTATGCTTGCCAACCGTTCATTTGGTGGCGCACAGGTATCGCGTACTTTCTATGCAAAAGGACAGACAGGTCAGCAGTTGCTGCTCGGTGCATATTCATCACTTAGTGCACAAGTTCACTCTGGTCGTGTAAAACTATATACACGCTATGAGATGGAAGACGTAGTAATAGTAGATGGTCGTGCTCGTGGTATTATCGCAAAGAACCTTATCACAGGAAAGCTTGAGCGTTTCTCTGCCAATGCAGTAGTAATAGCAACAGGTGGATACGGCAACACATATTTCCTTTCAACCAATGCAATGGGTTGCAACTGTACTGCAGCTATTCAGTGCTACCGCAAGGGAGCCTATTTTGCAAACCCATCATACGTTCAGATTCACCCTACATGTATTCCTGTACACGGTGATAAGCAGTCAAAGCTTACCCTTATGTCAGAGTCTCTGCGTAATGACGGACGTATTTGGGTTCCAAAGAAACTCGAAGACGCAAAGGCTTTACAGAATGGAACAAAGAAGGGTTCAGATATTCCAGAGGAAGATCGCGATTATTATTTGGAGCGTCGTTATCCAGCATTCGGTAATCTCGTACCTCGCGATGTTGCTTCTCGTGCTGCAAAAGAGCGTTGCGACAAGGGTTATGGTGTAAATAACACAGGTCTTGCCGTATTCCTCGATTTCTCAGAGAGTATCGAACGCCTCGGCATCGATGTAGTTCGTCAGCGTTATGGTAACCTCTTCGATATGTATGAGGAGATAACCGACGTGAACCCAGGTGAACTTGCTAACGAGATAAATGGTGTTAAGTATTATAATCCAATGATGATTTATCCTGCTATCCACTATACAATGGGTGGTATTTGGGTAGACTACGAACTGATGACATCAGTAACAGGTCTGTTTGCTATCGGTGAGTGCAACTTCTCTGACCACGGAGCAAACCGTCTTGGAGCTTCTGCCCTCATGCAGGGATTGGCAGACGGATATTTCGTGTTGCCTTATACCATCCAGAACTATCTCGCAGATCAAGCAATCTGGCCACATGTATCAACAGATCTTCCTGAGTTTGAGGAGGCAGAAAAAGGCGTACAGTCAGAGGTAGATCGTTTGATGAATATCCACGGAAAGCGTTCTGTAGACTCTATCCATAAGGAACTTGGTCATATCATGTGGGAGCACGTTGGTATGGGACGTACAGCAGAGGGCCTGAAAGAAGGTCTTGAGCAAATCAAGAAAATTCGCAAGGAGTTCAATACAAACCTCTTCATACCAGGAAGCAAAGATGGTCTTAATGTAGAGCTTGATAAGGCAATCCACCTCCGTGATTTCTTGGTAATGGGTGAGCTTATAGCTTACGATGCTCTCTCTCGTAATGAGTCTTGTGGTGGTCATTTCCGCGAGGAGTATCAGACAGAAGAAGGTGAAGCAAAGCGTGATGATGAGAACTTCTTCTATGTTGGCTGCTGGGAGTATAAGGACAATGACGAGACAGCTCCTGAGCTAATCAAGGAACCTCTACACTACGAGGCAATAAAGGTTCAGACACGTAACTATAAGAACTAACTCGTTTGTAATTAAAAGAACAAATTTTTAAAAGAAGAAAGAAATGGAAAACAATATAAGTTTCACATTGAAATATTGGCGTCAGAATGGTCCTCAGGCAGAAGGCCACTTTGACACACGTGAGATGAAAGACATTCCTACAGATACTTCATTCCTTGAAATGCTTGACATCCTAAACGAGCAGCTCATAGCAGAAGGTCAGGAGCCTTTCGTATTCGACCACGACTGTCGTGAAGGTATATGCGGTATGTGTTCACTCTACGTCAATGGACACCCACATGGACCAAACACAGGAGCTACAACATGTCAGCTTTATATGCGTAAGTTTAAGGATGGTGATGTCATCACTGTAGAGCCATGGCGTTCAGCAGCCTTCCCAATCATCAAGGACTGTATGGTAGACCGTGGTGCTTTCGACAAGATTATGCAGGCTGGTGGCTATGTTAGCGTTCGTACAGGACAGGCTCAGGATGCTAATGCAATACTAATATCTAAGGAAGCAGCCGACGAGGCAATGGACTGTGCTACATGTATCGGTTGCGGTGCTTGTGTGGCAGCATGTAAAAATGGCTCAGCAATGCTATTCGTTAGCTCTAAGGTAAGTCAGTTCGCTCTCCTCCCACAAGGTCGTCCTGAGGCAGCAAAACGTGCCAAAGCGATGGTTATGAAGATGGAAGAGCTTGGCTTCGGTAACTGTACCAATACCCGTGCTTGCGAGGCAGAATGTCCAAAACATGAGTCAATCTCTAACATCGCACGTTTGAACCGTGAGTTCATAAAGGCAAAATTGGCAGACTAATCTCTGCATTATCATAGATATTAAATAAAAGAAAAAGTGTCGTATACCATTGTAGTGCGGCACTTTTTCTTTTATTTTTATCATTTAAGCCTTTCTTTATTCCTTTCATTATGCGATACAATAGTCGTATTCCCCAACCCTACACCCTATGAGTTTATGCTGACAAGACGAGAGACATAAGCTGATTTATTTTGAACATTCACGAAAATGTAATAACTTTGCATAAGATAAACTGCATCTTGGCAATTAAAGCAAGCTTTATTGCACTCGGTTTGCATTATCTTTGTGGCAAATAAACCTAATACGACAATATGGCAACAGTAGACGACAAGAAGATTATCTTCTCAATGGTGGGAGTATCGAAGATTATCCCCCAAAACCGCAAACAGATTTTGAAGGATATCTATCTCTCCTTCTTTTATGGTGCAAAGATAGGTATTATAGGACTTAACGGCGCAGGAAAGTCAACATTGATGAAAATCATTGCCGGACTGGAGCAGCCTACGCAGGGCGAAGTAGTATGGAGCCCTGGTTATAGCGTGGGCTATCTGCCTCAAGATCCGCCGCTCAACGAAGAGAAGACGGTAAAAGAAAATGTTATGGAAGGTGTGCAGAAAGCCTATGATGCCCTTGCTGAATATGAAGAGATAAATCAGAAATTCGCCCTTGAGGAATACTATACTGATGCCGATAAGATGGATAAGCTCATGGCAAGGCAGGCAGAGGTTCAAGACATTATAGATGCTACCGATGCCTGGAATATGGATTCAAAGCTCGACCGAGCTATGGCAGCCTTGCGTTGTCCTGCTGGCAATCTTCCTGTAACTAACCTCTCTGGCGGTGAACGCCGCCGTGTGGCATTATGTCGCCTACTGCTTCAAAAGCCAGACGTACTTCTTTTGGATGAGCCAACCAACCACCTTGATGCGGAAAGTATCGACTGGCTGGAGCAGCATCTGCAGCAGTATGAGGGCACCGTGATAGCCGTTACCCACGACCGTTACTTCCTTGACGATGTAAGCGAATGGATTCTCGAGCTCGACCGTGGTGAGGGAATACCATGGCATGGTAACTATTCTTCATGGCTTGACCAGAAAACCAAACGCATGATGCAGGAGGAGAAACAAGCCTCAAAGCGTCGTAAGGCATTGGAACGAGAGCTTGAATGGGCGCACATGGCACCAAAAGCCCGTCAGGCAAAAGGAAAAGCCCGCCTTAATGCCTATGAAAAGATGCTTGGCGAGGAGCAGAAAGAGCGTGAGGAGAAGCTCGAAATATTTATCCCTAATGGTCCTCGATTAGGAAATAAGGTTATCGAGGCACAACATGTAAAGAAAGCCTTTGGAGATAAGGTCTTGTTCAACGATCTCAATTTCATGCTTCCGCCAAACGGTATAGTTGGTGTGATAGGTCCTAACGGAGCTGGTAAGACAACGCTTTTCCGCCTGATAATGGGATTGGAAAAGGCAGATGGAGGAACATTTGAGGTGGGAGATACCGTAAAATTAGCCTATGTGGACCAACAACATAAGGACATAGACCCCAATAAATCTGTATACGAAACAATATCGCAAGGCAACGAAACCATCCGTATGGGAGGCAGAGATGTTAATGCTCGTGCCTATATCTCACGTTTCAATTTTGCTGGTACAGACCAAAACAAGTTATGTGGCACACTCTCTGGTGGTGAGCGCAACCGCTTGCAGCTTGCTATGGCATTGAAACAAGAGGGCAATGTGCTTCTTCTCGACGAGCCTACCAATGATATTGATGTCAACACTCTGCGTGCTCTCGAAGAAGGACTTGAGGGCTTTGCTGGATGTGCCGTCGTTATCAGCCACGACCGTTGGTTCCTCGACCGTATATGTACACATATCCTCGCCTTTGAGGGCAATGGAGAGGTCTTCTATTTCGAGGGTAGCTATTCCGACTACGAGATAAACAAAGCCCGTCGCCTTGGTAATGAAGAAATAAAGAAAGGGCGATACAGAAAACTAATGGAAGACTAAAAGAACAACCGCTCTTTTAATAACTGTCTAAAGAACCGTTCCTAAAAACAAATCTTGTGGGAACAATTCTTTGGACAGATTTTTTTTGTAAAGACGAGTAGACCTTTGGCTTATAGGCGGGTTCTAAAAATTACCTTTGATGTATTTTTGAATTTTAGTCGAGCAGATTTTTCTGTCTTTCTGAATGAGCATAGCGGGC
>CAVKAH010000134.1:0-5771 GCA_963654095.1 Oscillospiraceae bacterium | reverse complement strand
CTCCGCACGGTACCACACGACCGCTACAACGGTACCATTGAGGCGATATTCTCACATAGCCATTAGCACGCACATTGTTTATCATGCGGTCTTTCGCTTGAACAAGCTGTTTGTAACCTCTTACAGATTTGTCCATTTTCGAGAGGTTGGTCTCGATTCTTGCTATTTCATCGGCAAGTTTAACCACAAGTGAATGGTCTGGTTCTCCTGTCGCCTTGTTTGCGGTTGATACAGAAGCTTCAAGTTGCTTCTGCACAATGGAAAGAAGTTGGTTATCCAGCTTTACCGACTCCTCCTGCATTTTTGTTTGGGCTGTTTGCAAAGCATCTTGTGCCTTTCGTACTTCGTCAATGGATGTATTGCCGGATTTGATGCGTTTTGTCAATCGGTAAGTCACTCCCACTATGACAACTAACATCAGTATGGCTATGATGCAAACCAACAGAGTGCGACTTTGCAAGGTTTCTTGGTTCGCCTGCACATTACTGTTTGTCTTTTCTATCATGCCGTTCACATTTTTGCGGTCGGCTGATTGAGTCTCATCCAATTGTTTGCAAGTATGGCGTAAACTGTCAATAGTTGCGCTTTGGTTTTTGTTCTCACTTTTGAGGGTTTGTATAATCCTCTCACCCTCTTTCTGTTTTTCTTTCAACTTACACAAATCATTAGCAGTGCGAGATTGTTGCTTCTGCAAGTTAACACACTTTTCCTCCAATGATTTAATTTTATCGTTGTCAGATGTTGACTTAGCGTTTGTTGCTTGACAAAAGCATATTGTCAGCAATAGAATTGCAAATATTCTTCTTATTAACATATCCTTTAATACTTTATTAAATATTTCAAACCTTTATACATCCAATAATGAACAAATAGGGGGATGATGATAATAAAACTAAGGCAACCAAAACTAGACAAACATCCCAAAGTCTCCTCTGACCCCGTGCCTGAACGTTCATACCAGGGATATGAAAAAGATATTATACCAACAGCAAGCCCTATGATGGCATAAGGTGTGTCATCATAATAATCAACACAATTCTGCCATATGCAACCAACAATTAGTGAAATAATCATTAATGCTGTAGCTGCAATATAAGGGTGCGAAGCTACACTATAACGCTCATACAAGTCTTTCAGTACAGAACGATTTGAAGCATAACGATTGTTCTTGAAATCCTGCTCCATATCGAAAGTATCCATAATTAATGTGGTCTTCCAGGCTTCTCTCAATGCTTTTTTTGTTTCGCTTGTTGCCTGTTTTTGGGCAGCATTTACCTCCTCAATCAAATTGTGCAATGCATTACTAACAATCTGTGTGGATATTTTTAGATAGTACTTGTTGTTAATCCCGAGTTTATCCTTTATGGCTTGTAAATGTGGTTTCGTATTATTCAACAACGTAATCGCATGACAAATCTTATCAGGCAATTGGCAATACTTGCGCAATTCTTCTTTTATAGCACTATCCTCTGCAAAAACCTTAGATGGTGGCAGCGCATCAATAATCTTTTGAAGAATATCTACATTTTCTTTGCATCTATCTATTGCCATTTGACCAACAACTATATCCTTAGCATAGCATTGAAGCACCACAGCTTTCTTTGCCACATCTGGTTCTTCTGAATCATTGTAATAGTCTATTCCACATTGAAGAATCTCCAAGCCTAACTTATCGACTATTGTTTGATATTGTATTTCAGACGATGGCAGCAAATCTCTTAATTGTGAAACAAGTTGTTTGGTACTTTTCATCAAATTCTCGCCAGCTTCAAGTCTTGCTGCAGCCCCTTTACCTTTCGATTTCTGGGCAATATCAATGGAGTCTTGGATGTGATTTATGATAGGCTTTACAGCTTTCTCTTTAATGTAGTCTTTCCATGTAGAATTTGCCGTAAGAAGAAGCATTTTACCAGCCCCTATCTCATCACATAAGACATCTATAAAAGAAAGAACAAGGTCTGAAACATTAAAGTTTCCTCCTGTTCCAATAACAGCAACAACCAATTGGCTTACATACTGCGTGGTACCATACAGAGTTTCAGCAAAAGACATGGCTTCTGCATATTTGCCATGCATTAAGGCACATACGATAAGATTCTGTAAAGACGAAGCACATTCTCTCTTTCGCCAGATTTCCTCAGCTTTATCTATTTCTCCTGCGATAAGATGATTAAATGCTACATCATCTAATGGAGTCGTTTTTACGAACCAAAACTGAGCATACAACATTTGCTCTTTAGGCAACGTTAGTTTTGCTTCAGCATCAACTACCGAAGCTTCCGTACGATTAATGGAAGAAAGATATTGTGGCACATCAAGAGGAAAAGAAACAGACTTGCCCACCTTTATAAACGCTTTCATGCGATTGTGGTTAGCCAATCTTTCCTTTGTAGGAGAGTTTGAATAAACGCCTAAAATACGATATGGATTGTTTTGTAGTATATTCATTCCAATTCCGTTAACAAATAAAGCCAACTGACTCCTTGTTGACGAAATTGCTCGCTAATACATACGAAAAAAGCGCGGAGCCAGTCTTGTCACTCGTTCCACGATCGATAGGCCTTCGCATTGCCCTGTAAGTCGAAACGAGCAACGCCGGAAAGCCCCACGCCAGTGTAATATATATAATTCACCCATACAGCTAACAAGCGGATAAACCGCTCGAAGCCAATATGGGATGTATATAATACACCTCATGAGGCGTTCTGCATTGCTTTGTTCTTGACTTACAGTTGAAGTTGCGAAGTTCATCGATCGTCAAAACCAAAGCGCACAAAAACGCCTTATACCATATGTATGTCTGCCCAACCTCCGCCCATTCGGGGCTTCCGGTATGAGTATAGACGATTCAAAGGTAATAAAATTATCAGAGTTTGCAATCAGATTCCTTTATATTTCACGAAAAATTTGATAGATTGGCAACAATACAGTAATTTCTCACTTGAAATTATGGTGGATATACACTAAATTTTCATCTGATATACGTATCTGATGTAAAACAAAACATTATGAATGAGACATTAATAGACAAACTGAAAGGTACAATATATGGCCAAGCTATTGGTGATGCGCTTGGGTTGGGAACAAAATTTATGACTGACGAGGACATGGCATGGAAATATCCCAATGGCATAACTCATTACAGCGATATATTCCAAGACCGCCATTGCAAGAGATAGAAGATAGGCGACTGGACGGACGTTACGGACATGATGCTATGTATCGCCAATGCCGTGGTGAAAGACAGTATATAATAAAAAAAGGGACACCCAATAATGGATGTCCCTTAACTTTATGATGACTCAATATATTATTCAGCCTCTTTTGCTTCAGTAGCAGGAGCCTCTGTCTCAGCGACAGCCTCTTCAGCCTTAGGAGCAGACTTGCGTGAACGACGAGTCTTCTTAGCTGCCTTAGGAGCCTTAGCCATATTCTCATCGAAGTCAACGAGCTCAATGAAAGCGATAGGAGCTGCATCACCCTGACGAAGACCGAGCTTAATAACGCGTGTGTAACCACCTGGACGGTCAGCTACAGCAGGAGCGATAGTCTTGTAAAGTTCAGTAACGGCTTCCTTGCTCTGCAGATAACGGAATACAACACGACGTGAGTTAGTTGTATCGTCCTTAGAACGTGTTATCAGTGGCTCAACGTACTTCTTGAGAGCCTTAGCCTTTGCGAGGGTCGTAGTGATTCTTTTGTGCATAATCAGCGAGATAGCCATGTTAGCAAGCATAGCGTCGCGGTGAGATGCAGTACGACCCAGATGGTTGAATTTCTTGTTATGTCTCATTTTTGTTTTTCTTTATTGTGGACAATTAATCCTTGTCCAGTTTGTACTTTGAAATATCAGTTCCAAACGAAAGATTCAGACTCTCGAGCAAATCATCAAGCTCTGAAAGCGATTTCTTACCAAAGTTGCGGAATTTCAGCAGGTCGGTCTTATTATACTGTACCAAGTCTCCAAGTGTCTCTACATCTGCAGCCTTCAAGCAGTTCAAAGCTCTTACGCTGAGGTTCATCTCGACGAGCTTAGTCTTGAGGAGCTGACGCATATGAAGCACTTCCTCATCAAACTCCTGATTTACATCCTGCTCGGTGTTCTCAAGAGAAATCTTCTCGTCTGAGAAGAGCATGAAATGATGAATAAGAATCTTGGCTGCTTCCTTCAACGCATCTTTTGGGTGAATGGAACCATCCGTTGACACCTCAAGAATGAGTTTGTCATAGTCAGTCTTCTGCTCAACACGATATGGTTCAACAGCATACTTGACATTACGGATTGGGGTATAAATTGAATCTATTGGGAGAACAGTTACATCAGTGCAGTACTCACGATTCTCATCGGCTGGCACATAGCCACGACCTTTGTTAATAGTGAGTTCTATCTGCATCGAAGCTTTGGCATCTAAATGACAAATCACCAGTTCTGGGTTTAACACTTCAAATCCAGTCAGATACTTACTGATATCACCTGCCTTAAACTCTGTGGAGTTCTCTACAGTGATACTAACTTTCTCATTCTCGAATTCTTCTACTACTTGCTTGAATCTTACTTGCTTCAAATTCAAGATGATGTTAGTGACATCCTCCTTTACACCAGGAACTGAGGAGAACTCATGCTCAACACCTGCTATGCGCACAGTGTTGATGGCATAACCCTCAAGTGATGAAAGAAGGATACGGCGCAGTGCATTACCGATGGTAACACCGAAACCAGGCTCCAACGGACGGAACTCAAACTTTCCGTACTTGTCGGTAGCATCCAACATCAATACTTTGTCAGGTTTTTGAAATGCTAATATCGCCATTAACTTAATGATTATTTAGAGTACAACTCAACGATTAACTGCTCTTTAATATTCTCAGGAATGTCAGCACGCTCCGGCTTGTGGAGGAACTTACCTGCCTTTGAATTATCGTCCCACTCAATCCATGGGTACTTGCTGTGATTGAAACCTGCGAGTGCATTCTCAATAACCTCAAGTGACTTAGACTTCTCACGAACAGCTACTATCTGACCTGGCTTTACGTTGTAAGAAGGAATGTTAACAACATTACCATCAACAGTGATGTGACGGTGACCTACCAACTGACGTGCAGCACGGCGTGTAGGTGCTATTCCGAGACGGAACACTACATTGTCAAGACGGCTCTCAAGTTCCTGAAGGAGCACCTCACCGGTAATACCGTCTGCAGTTGCAGCCTTCTCAAACATGTTACGGAACTGACGCTCAAGAACACCATATGTGTACTTAGCCTTTTGCTTCTCTGCCAACATGACAGCATACTCAGACATCTTGCGACGACGATTATTGCCATGCTGTCCAGGAGCGAAGTTTCTCTTGGACAAAACTTTTTCCTTACCGAGGATTGCTTCACCAAACCTACGGTCGATTCTTGATTTCGGACCTGTATATCTAGCCATATTCTAAGCTTTATTTTTATTTTTAATGGGTTCTTGACTTATACCTTACGACGCTTTGGAGGACGGCAACCATTGTGTGGCAGTGGAGTAACGTCTACGATTTCGATTACCTCAATACCAGAACCATGTACGCCACGGATAGCAGACTCACGTCCGTTACCTGGACCCTTTACATATGCCTTTACCTTGCGCAGACCGAGATCATATGCTACCTTTGCACAATCCTCTGCTGCCATTTGTGCAGCGTAAGGAGTATTCTTCTTTGAACCACGGAAGCCCATCTTACCTGCAGAAGACCAAGAGATAACCTGACCTTCACTGTTCGCTAAAGACACAATGATAT
>CAVKAH010000133.1:0-5775 GCA_963654095.1 Oscillospiraceae bacterium | reverse complement strand
ATGTTGATTATGTTAGAAATATACTTTACCAATATCTAAAACTAATTTGAGGTATCTACATGGTTCACCCAATTTACTTAAAAGTCCTTTTCAAACAAAAGTTTTTTTAGAAAAAATCTGTCATTCTGTCATCGGTTTTAATAATTTGTTGTATATCAAAATATTAGCTACAGTGTGGTATTTGCCTTCTTTCTCGTCTGTCGTTACAGCAAAACTATCAAAGAAGCATTGCTCTAATGGCTGCTGAACCTGATATTTACTATTCCAAGCTATTATCTCGGCTGTAGATTTCGCATCAAAATACGGTTTTTCACCTCTGTTGAGGGCTTCAAGGGCTTGAGCATACAACTGAACGTAATTAGGACGCTCGCTAAAATCGATTGGTCCAGTGAGTTCCACGCATAGGAAACGACGGTTTCCTGTTGGGTCTGACAAGATATCAGTGATATTACTTGTAGCAATAAATGACGCAAGACGTGGAAATTCCTCCACATGTCTGCCATAAGGACGTTTTACCTTAACCGCAGGCAGTTGCACGAGGTTCTTCAGAAACCCTTGTTGTATCTCTGGGTTTATCTGATTAAACTCATCAAGGTTTATCAACATAAATTGCGACATGGCTTGAAGCATTTGTCGTTTTTCGGAAAGAATAAGGTTGTCATTATATCCCCATTGCATTTCGGCAGGAATAAGTCGTCTGCAAAAAGTGCTCTTGTTGTACCCCTGATTAGATATCAACAATGGTACAATACTGTTGCCGTATGTCCGTATATCACAAGATTTCCATTGGTTTACCATTGCCAAAAACCATGTATAAAACCAGTCTTCCCAATAAGGATTATCAGTAGGAACAGTGCGTGCCAACTTCCTGATATGATCCTTGCCGTCCCATTTACCATCACACTCGAACAGAAAATCATCTACAGGATAATAGTTTTTTATCAAATTCGACTCAAGATAATTCCGCACATCCTTGATAGATACACGGATGTCGGCAAGTTGCACCTCAAGGGTCATCTGCTTTTGCATACGTGGATCTACTGGACGATATATCCGCCATCTGTCGCGCTGATAATACTCTGTGTATTTCATTATCATATTGTAGCGAAAAGAATATTTGTCGGTCAGAAATGTTATCATTCTCTGTATCGTTTCCTTTACACTCTCCTTTTTCTTATTACCAGAATCTTCTCGTGTACATTTTCTCAACATCTCATCTGTTTCAAAGAACTGTTGACCTGCAGTACATTCTGTTCTCATCATGCTGTTTACGACAAGAGGCACTGCGTTAAAGTTTACATAAGGCGAATTGTCGTAAGTCATAAGAAAACAGTCTTTTATATCGGGCAACGACACTAACTGTCCACCGCTTATCACCGACCGATATACTGATGACGCAACAGTATACGCACTCTTGTATAACTGTTGAGCAGACGGTTCATCATTCGGAAGGTTGCCATTCGTTGCAACATACTTCACAAGGACATGAACCCCTACCCCGTCAGCACTCTCTATTACGGCAAATGTTGACGGAAGTATTGTCGCAGCACATTTAACCTCTTTAATCATGTGCGAATCTGTTAGCCCCGAAAACGTCAAAAATAGCAGTCCGTTGTTTACATGAAGCCGCATATTGCCGTTGTCATCTTTTTTAAACTCTGCCGCAGGACACACTTTTTTCCACGTCTTCATACCTTCGAATTGTTCATAACAACCATCCAGATAAGGTACAGTCCATCTGAATTTCTCCACAGAATCATGTGTCTTCTCATCTGCAATCATACTCAACATCTCATCAAAAGACTTCAGCGTTAGCCGAAGCTCATTTTTTCTTGTTTTTCTCGTAATTGTAATTTTCATATTCTCTACTATTTTATTATTAAAAAAGTTTTACCCATAGTGTTTTATCCTATATGTTTGAAGTCCCTACCCTATACTTTATGCCATGTAAACATATACCTTTTAATGACTAAAGATAAAGGTTGTATTTACCAATACCTAGAAAGACATTCAAACAGGATAACCTTTCTGGACGTAAAGATATACCTTCCGATATTGCAGGTTATACTTTCCTATACTTTCCTATACTTTCACATGGTTTAAATAAGAAAAATTAACATATATACTATATTTCTACCGACAGCAGTTACCCATCATTTTCCACCCCATTTATGACAGATATATGACAGATAATGTAAACATATATTATCTGTCAGTATATTAACTTATTGGTATATAACCCCTTATACAAAATAGTGATAGAATGACAGATAAAAAAGAAAAAAATTACGTAATGAATATCTTTGTGTTTCGATTTCAACGGAATGTCAAAATACAATATTGCTGTGATGATAACGCAATACTATAGGATAGAAAAACCGCCTGACTTTAAGTTTGCACTATAAGTCAGACGGTTATATATCAACATTGTTGGTAAAATGATTTATGACAACATTTTATTTAAATTACAATTGCTATCGCAAATTTATTTGCTCACTTTCAGGGAATAACATAGGGCGAGCTTTCTTATTCATTTTGAAAGAAATCGTATCACCATTTCCGCTTGGACGTGATAAAAGTAAATCTACTGTTATATATCCTGCATCGAGAAGGTTGTCAAATTGTGAAACAACAGGGTTTTTTGTGTGTTCAACGAGTATAGGACGAAACATCTCTTGATTTCCTACAATACGAGACTCTACTTCTATCCAAAATGTCTCGTGATGTTTTTCTAACAATCGTTGGTGAAGTACAGGTAACTGCCATAATGCAACATCTGCTGCTTTCATGTATTTAATGACATCATTGTCCATCTTAACTTTTTTCTCTTCTATGGCAAGAATTTCATCCATCGGATATATTGTCATACCAAGATTTTGAGCATTAGGTGCTGCGCAGCTGAGAGTATTTTGATAGGTCTTAACCATTTGTCCATCCTTGTTTGGACGCATATAACCATATTTGGCAACTATCTCCTTTGCAGATTTTATATAGCTATTCTTCCAATCAGGAACTTGGGTAAATAATGCTGTCCTGACCCCAGGACGTTTCTCACGGTAACTTTTCAGTTCGATTCCCTTGTAGTCGGGTTGCTTCGAGCAATTCATGTCAATACCGAGGAGCGTTTCCACAGCGCGACCGACTCCCGTGTCTGCCAGTATCTCCGCAGGATGCCATTCTTTTGCAATATCTCGTAATAATTCAGTCAACTCATTAGCAACACTCATAGCCTCAGAATTTATTTCCGTTATTAGGTCTTTAAGAGGAGTTATAATAGCCGAATTGTATGTCTTTTCTATATTGACCTTCGTAAGGTTTACCACATACAACTTTTCTTTGTGGTAAAGCATGAGCAAAATGTCGTTTGGCAAACAGTATTTCTTTAGATTATTTGTCCAAATACGTGGGTCTCCTTTCTTTGTTTCAGGACGATATAAAGATGTTGATGTTGGATACATGGACGTTTCATCCAATATGGTTGTGGATTGAAACACTTTACTCTCTTGTCCTTGCGATTGTTGGGAATAATCATGCATTCCAACAGATTTGAAATACTGGCGCATAGGGTCTGTAGCATCGAGAATACTTTTCTTATAACCTGTTTCTGTTATTTGGACAAGTGTGTATTCGATGTTCTTTTGAGTAAGAAATTTTAGGTTATTCTCCTCAAATTTATTGAAAGCCCTCATATGTATCATAAGTTCCCTATTTTATATGTTTTAGTATCGTGTTTGCAATAGCCCTTGCCATTAATGGAGGAACAGCATTTCCGACCAATGTATATTGGGGTATTTCTTTTTGACGATTGTTGCCACCAGTTTGACGCTTTCCTTGAAACACAAAAGAATCATCGAAGCTCTGCAAACGAGCCATTTCACGTACAGTCATTGGACGGCAAGCTGCATAGTGGATGAAGTCGTCAGGCATAGTACAAACTGTTGGGCTTTGTCCTAACGGATCAAGTACAGTATAATTTCGTTTGTTAGAGTCTAATCCTTTCTCCTTAAGTTCTGCCTTTGCATCATCGTAATTACCATATTTTACTATTATACGAAGACGCTTACGGACATTTTCATTCTGCAAACTTGTTTGATGGTTGAATAGTTCCATCCGTTTATGTGCAGAGATCTTTTTAAGTTCATCCATGTTTGCTACATAAAATGGTTCTTCATCAAAGGTGAAACGATGTCCCAATCTTCCCATTTTAGACCATTCTGTGTAAAGCATACCGCATTCGTCAGGTTTTCCCTGTATAGCACGATGCTTTTTTACGCCTTCATACTTTGATAATGTTTGAGGCTTTTTGTATGTTGTCGCAGTCTCACCATTATTAAGCGTGTCCATATCCCAAATAGCTTCATATACTTTAACTCGATCGTTTTCCGCTACTGTTGCTGGTATTTCGGTGATAAGATCTTGATCGTTTCGACAACCGATAAACAACACACGCTCACGGTTCTGAGGTACGCCATAATTGGCAGACATTACAACAATTGGCTTCTCAATGTTGTAAAATCTAACATTTTTCATCAAGGTATCAAACACTTTTACTGTTTTCTCATTATCCGAAAGTAATTCACGTATAAAGTCAATACATTCATCAAAAGTGAATACGTAAAGTTCTAGCGATTTCTTAAAAACATCGGCTTCTTCCTTACAATTACCAAGGGTTGCCACATCATTAAGGGCTTTCTCCATGGACTCAAAAATATCTTCAGTGGATACCATTTCAACTAAGGCATTATATTTATCAACAAAACGATCGTTGTCTATATGTGCAGTTGTCTTTAGTTGAATTATTCTCTTACGAATTTCGTCTCGCAACTTCTTTTCCTTCAACAAAATAAGTCCATGCCTAATTGTATTCACAGCATCATTGCTCTTGCTCACATTGTAAGCAAGGTTTTTGGTTGTAAGTTCACGAAATTGAGCATCCAAATTATCAAAAAAAGATTGTTCTATAGCATCCGCATTGTCTTCGTATGTCTCCAATTTTAGTTTCATGCTCAATGCGGCATATAAAGATGGAGAAATACTCGGTTGCAATCTAACCTCAATAAAATCAAGGAGTTGTTGCAAAGCCATAGGATCTACAATAGAACGAATCTCTCTCAAAATACGTTCTTTGATACGTCCTTCGTCCTTTGTGAGAATACCCTTAACATTTTCCATTACAAAATATTTGGGGCGCAAAGCCTTGATGACTTTAAGATAATGAAAAAAAAGGTCATCTCGCTTATCAAGTTTCTTTCTACGTCCAGCAAGACTGAACGACTGACAACTCGGACCACCTGTTACAACCTCTATTTCTTGTCCTTTCAGTTTGTTCAATAAGTTTGGAAGGAACGAATCGTCCATAATATCTTGACAAATGAACTCTGTATCAAGTCCAAGAACATTATTATAACGTGCTCGGTGGGTTAATTCGCAATTTTCATTAATGTCGCTAGCTAAACGAAAATCAAAATATTTATCGTCAGTATATGCTTGCATAAAACCTTCACTGATACCACCAGCACCAGCAAACAGGTCTACAAATGTTACTTTTTTGCGCGATTCTATAAATTCTTTTTTCTCCACGATATGCTATAAAAAGAAGATTCCTTAATGATGCCTACAGGCCGACCAAAGCCCTTCGCAATCATCAAAGAATCCCTTTTTGTATATTCATTTAATTTCGGTCTATTTGTAGGCAAGACCGTGTAAACACAATCTTTTTTTCAAAAGTAATAAATTATATAGTAATTTTATGTGTTTTTGATTATACTTTAAGAA
>CAVKAH010000132.1:0-5994 GCA_963654095.1 Oscillospiraceae bacterium | reverse complement strand
TAGATTTTAATAATGCGTGGAATTTTGAGAACACGCCATAACATTAACAACTAAATAATATATAAGCAAAATGAAAATGAGAACATTAACCTTCGGCTATGCGCTTGCAATAGCATTGTCAGCAACAGCACAAAGCATGAAGATGTATAACGGAGCATCGTTCGACAAGGCATCTCCTAACGGCAAATGGCTAGTTGAGAACATCGCAGGAACTATGACCATATACGACGTGGCTAACGATAAGACATACTCTCTGCCAGAGAACAGCAAAGATACAGAGATGTATTCACCAGGACTTGGTAACAGCGTCGCTAACAGCGGTAAGATTTGCGGCTTCTCAATGACCAAAGACGCATTCATCTGGAATAACGGCACAGTAAACTACGATATCCTTGAGCAGCCTACAGGACACGGCACATCGTTCAATGGAGCACAGTCGTTCTCTTCTGACGAGAAGTATATCGTTGGCGCACTCGGTTGGAACAATGCTTCACTTAGCGGTAGCTCAATGATGGCATACCCTGTAATCTGGACTCTTAATGATAATAACACCTACTCATGTACGACTCTGCCATATCTGGCAAAGGACTTTGCCAAGGCAACACCACAGTATGTCATCGCACTGGTAGTGTCTGACGATGGTTGCACGGTAGGTGGTAATCTGGTAAGTGGCAACGGAAGATACAAATTCCCTATCATCTTCAAGAAGAATGATGCTGGCGAATGGAGCTACACTCTTCTTGGCAAAACGGAAATATACGATGAGAGCCGTCTTTCGGAGCTTCCCGACCTTCCTATTGAGCCAGTTGAGCCAAACTATGAAGATTATATGTCAGAAAGCGACATAGCTACTTACAACGCTGCAATGGAATATTACGAAGAGCAACTCGACCTCTACAACCAAGGCATCATAGATGCGGAGCCTGCAAAACCTATACCTGGCAGCTACATCAGCGATACGGCTAAGCTCGCTGAATATACGGCTGACGTTCAGGATTATGTGGCAAAACAGAAGGAATTTGTTGCTGCCCAGAAGAAGTATCAGGCAGCTCTCGACAATATAACTACAGGACAGTATTTCAGTCAGAATAACTTCTTCCTTTCTGCCAACGGACGTTATCTCGCTGCTTCCCTCTGCAAGCCTACAGGAATTACTACTCCAGGATATTTCGACTTGTCGGAAAGCGACCCTAAATTCGTGGAGATGACAAACGAAAATTACTCTATGCTTGTTACAGGAATACTCAACGACGGAACAATCTTTGCAGCAACGCCTGTTACAGATGTAACCCGCGACACGTATGTTATTAAGAACGACGGCAATAAAACACCAGTTTCGTTCTACGACTATCTATTGACACGCAGTGCTGTTGCAGCACAATGGTTGAAAGATAATAACACTTACACCACGGAGAATGGTGAGGCTATCGTAAGCGGAACAGTGCATACTAATGCCGATGGTACGGTTTTCACATCATATTACACCGACCTATATACCGACGACAATCAGACAAGAAAGTCGTATGTTATAGACCTTACAGCAACAACAGGTATTGACAACATCAAAGGCAATGCTCAGACAAAGGCCACAGTGGCTGTTAACGGCAAGACACTATCACTCGAAGGCAATGCCAAGGTAGCTGATGTTTACGATATGAGCGGTCGTAAGATTGCAAAAGTAGAGGGTTCTGCCAATACAAAAATGGCTGTTCCTGGCATATATGTGGTAAAGACAACTGCAATAGACGGCAGTAAGAGCACACAAAAGATTGTGATTAAATAATGATATTGTAATAAGGTGGTCAAGCGGACATTATCCTGTCGGCTTGACTTCCACATTTTTAGGCTATAGAAATAACTAATAATAAAATTCTTAAATTATGAGAAAGAACTACACAAATGTAATGATGATTGGTATGCTTGCTGCTGCCATGACGGGCAGTGTGGGTATGTATGCTGCCGATGACACCTCGGACAAGACTGCCGTAAGGGTGGCTATTAACGAAGTACACGGAGATCCGATGTACGGAAGTACGGAAATAACCGAACGCAAACTATCTTTCTACGACAGTAACAACCGATTGCTGCGCCAGTCAGCCTTCGACAAAGACGGAGCATTGATCAAGTATTACACATACAACTATAACGCTGCAGGACAGCTTTCAGAGACTTTCTCACGTCAATACAATATTCAGCAGAACGGTTCGTGGGGACTTAACGATCCTGTAGACAAGACTACATACAAGTATGATACCGCAGGACGCCTTGTAGAAAAGACAGGCGACAGCAACAAATATAAGTACACATACGATAGCAATGGTAACTTACTCACCGAAGAGTTCCTTATGAACGACTGGGCGACTGGTGAACTTACACGCCAAACCCTAACTACATATAGCGATTTCAAGGCAAAAGACTGTCCACAAAAGGTAAAAGTGGAGAGCATATATGAGTCTGACAGCTATGAGGGAGATATCATATACAATGCACAAAACCTTTTCATTAAGGAGACAGACTATACTGTAGCAAACGGAAATAGAACCTACAAGAAGTCAAAGAGATGTGAATATGATGCCAATGGTAACCTTACGCTCACCGTACGTCATCAATCGGAGGCTATCTGGGATGACGATTACATGAATATAACTGGCTACAAAGAAGTGCCAGTAGATAGCATCGTTTATACTGCAGATGGTGATAACCGCAGAAAAGAGATGACTTGGACATACGATTCCTATGGCAAGGAATGGATGGAACCTACAACATACAACGTGGAAGAGACACGCACTTTCGATGGTAGTCTTGCTACAACGGGTCATGTAGAGAAGATGGAAGGAAAGCTAAACACTAATATCTTCTACTTTAACATCCCTGCTTTTAACCATTCTACCGAAAGCGTATCAAACCCTGACAACTATGTCTTTGACATTTATCGTGATGGTATCCGTGTGTGCCGCTACTATCCACAAGACATCGCACAGCAGGCTGGCTTCATAGATGCAGGTGTTGTAAACGGCAATCATGACTATTTCGTACAGACAGTGCTTGTAAAGAACGGCGTGGAGACGGAGTATAACATCTCTGACCTCGATGTTGTAGAGAATAATGTAGCACTCCCAGCTCCTACTAACCTGCATGGCGTTAGCAAGAAAGTTACAGATGAGACAAGCTACATGACATACGCATGGGACGCTCCAGCATATACTGACGAGATGCGTTTCATAGGCTACAACGTGATGACAGTAGCAGAATATGAAGGTGCACCTGATGGTTGCGAGAACGCAGAGACACCAAACATTCAGGAAACACAGTACACTTCGGAGATGTTCAACTATTATACAGAGAAGAATATCTATATTCAGGCTGTTTATGCACTTGGTGTAGCAAACAGCGAGCCTGTGAAGATAAAGATGTCAGAACTACCAGACGTATCATCTATCAAGAGCATGACAACAGAGAATGGTGTAGTTTCTTACTTCGATAACACCCTCATCCTCTCTGAAGCTGCTAACGTAACTGTGAATGATATGAGCGGTATGAAGATGGCAGAAGCAAAGAATGTTAAGACAATGTCATTGTCGCAACTTCCTCAGGGTGCCTATGCCGTAACCATAGAGAAGGGCGGAAAACTCGTTGTAGTTAAACTTAAGAAATAATACCGTAAGTATTTAAGAGTCTGCACTAAAGCTAACAGAGTTTTAATACAGACTTTATATCAAACAAATAAGGGCAACCGAAGACAATGCATAATGATATTGTCTCTTGTTGTCCTTATTTTTGTTATGAAAATAGCAGCAAGTCGGATGCTATCATTACTTTTCGTCGTATAAAAGATATACGATTAAAGAATTTATTCGTATATTTGCAACATAATAATGTTATTGATTATACCATCTTAACCCCAAGCATTAAAATTCGCATCTATGATAACAACAATCATCATCTTACTTATCTCTGCCGTAATGTTCGCAATAGGAAAGATTCGTTCAGACATTGTTGCACTCTGTGCCCTAATATCCTTGATATTATTCAATATCCTTACGCCCACAGAGGCATTGGCTGGCTTCTCCAATCCTGTACTCATAATGATGATTGGACTATTCGTTGTTGGTGGGGCAATACTACAAACAGGACTTGCAAAGATAATAAGTAGCAAGATAATGAAGCTGGCTGGCAACAGCAAAACATCATTGTTTATCATGGTAATGCTTGTTACCGCCGTTATCGGAGCCTTTATCAGCAACACGGGAACAGTAGCACTAATGTTACCCATCGTAGTAAGTCTTGCTACAACCACCCGTACTAACGCCAGCGAACTACTCATGCCACTTGCCTTTGCAAGTAGTCTTGGCGGTATGTTAACACTAATCGGAACACCTCCTAACCTCGTAATACAAGAGACTCTAATTGATGCTGACTACCCTGCTCTATCGTTCTTCTCGTTCTTCCCTATCGGCATTACATGTATTGCCACTGGTATTATCATCCTGCTACCACTAAGCAAACATTTCCTATCCAAGAAAAATAGTGAAGACAACAGTAAGGGTAAATACGGCAAAGACCTATCAAAGCTGGTCTACGAATACCAACTTACCAAGAAGCTACAGCGTTATTCTATTAGTCCTAACAGTATGCTTGTAGGTAAGAAAATGGCAGATCTTGACCTCTATAATAGATACAAAATATCCATTTTAGAGAAGAGAAAAGAAGACGGTGTTCATGGTAAGTTCATAAGAAATATAAGTCAATCCACTGTCGGAGCAGAAACTGTATTCAATGCCGACGAGATTATTTATATCTCAGGAGAGACTACCGACATCAAACGCTTTGTTGCTGACTTCAAATTATCAAGTATTCCAACAGACGAGAAAGCTCTTGACACTCTCGAGTTTTATGACATCGGCATTGCCGAACTACTCCTTTTGCCAAACTCCAGACTTACAGGAAGACTTATAAGAAACACTGCGCTTCGAGCAAAATACCACATCAATGTCATCGGAATACAAAGAAAAGGCGAATACATACGTGATGGGCTTGCAGATGTTAAGCTGACTGCAGGTGATGTGCTACTCGTTCAAAGTTCATGGAACGACATTGCACGACTGAAACAAGAAGAAGACGACTGGGTAGTGCTGGGTCAGCCTCTTGAAGAAGCAGCCAAAGTAACACTTACATATAAAGCCCCCATGGCAGCAATAATAATGGTGGCAATGGTTGTGGCTATGGTGTTCGATTTCATCCCTATCGCTCCCGTTACCGCAATAATGCTTGCTGCGGTGCTTATGGTGTTGTGCGGATGCTTCAGAAATGTGGAGGCTGCTTACAAAACCATTAATTGGGAGAGCATAGTCCTCATCGGAGCAATGATGCCGATGTCTGTTGCTTTGGAAAAGACAGGAGCTTCTACCCTACTATCACACACTTTCGTAAACACATTAGGTGCCTATGGACCGATAATCTTATTGGCTGGAATATACTTTACTACATCCTTCCTCACCATGTTTATCAGTAATACCGCAACGGCAGTCCTAATGGCACCGATAGCTTTGTCGAGTGCAATGGAACTTAACATTAGTCCATACGCATACTTGTTCGCTGTAACGCTTGGTGCAAGTATGTGCTTTGCATCACCTTTTGCCACACCACCAAACGCTCTTGTTATGCAAGCTGGTAGATACACGTTTATGGATTACATAAAGGTAGGACTACCTCTGCAGATAGGTATCGGTATTGTGATGATTATCGTACTGCCGTTAATTTTCCCGTTATAAAGGACAAAAACTTGCAAACGGTTACACCTTATATATAATAATTATATTACTTTTGCAGGCAACTCATATTTTGACAATGCAAATAAATAAAGTTATACAAAAGATTAAACGGGCTAATCTTGTTGTTTGGGGTATTGTAATGCTCGTTGCCGAGGTAATTATACTTACGGCAAACTACCTTTTAGACCTAAACACCAACATTCTTTTATGGACTGCGTTATGC
>CAVKAH010000131.1:2490-6171 GCA_963654095.1 Oscillospiraceae bacterium | reverse complement strand
CCTCTTTATTATTTTGTGCTGTCGTTGAATGTAGCAACACGGTTGAACTCAACCTGCTCGAAGAGCTTGTCTGTTGCACCCATACCCTTAGTTGTAAGGCGGTCAGCAGAAATCTTGTACTTCTTAACGAGGATGTTCTTAACTGCCTCAGCACGCTTCTCAGAAAGAGCCTGGTTCAACTCCTTAGAACCCTCTGGAGAAGCATAACCCTTGATTTCTACGCTTGCGTCCTTGTGGTTCTTCATATACTGTGCGATAAGCTCGATGTTAGCAAGCTGCGAGTTGTCTACAGTAGACTTACCCTGACGGAAAATTACTGTTGGCTGCAAGTTAGTTGCTGTCTCTGGCTTAACATACTTAGGAGTCTTGTTGCACTCGTCAAGAGCATTCTGAAGGTCAGCAATCTTCTTGTTCTTAGCAGCGAGCTCTGAATCCTTACCGTTCAAATCGTTACGGAGGTCGTTGATCTTAGCGTTCAAGCCATCGATTTCAGCCTGGTCACGGAGCTGAGCAACTGTGAAGTTGTGTGTACCGTTAGAGTTCTTGAACTTGTAAACAACACCTGCGTTGAGCTGGAAATCAGCATATTTAGCATCGTAGCGAACACCCTTACCTGGAGTACCCTCGAGGTTCCAGATTACAGATGGCTCGATGTAAACCTGCCATGCCTTAGCCTTACCGAGGTTGAAAGCGAAGTCAAGACCAGCCTTTGATGTCAAGAAATCTGTCTTACCACTTTCTTTCCAATCATTTGCATAGTAATCACCGCTTTTACCATCGAATACATGACCCCAACCGAGACCATAAACAGCGCTTACCTCAAACAAACGTGGAGCACCTTTATAACCACCAAACCAGTTGCTGAAGTTAACTGTACCAATCAAAGAAGTGTTGATTGAGTTAACCAAAGTGTTTGTGTAGCTACCGAACAAGCTGTTCATTGAACGACCTGCGTGATGAAGATCGCTGAAATAAACGTTGCTCTCAACAGCAAGACCAAATACAGGTGTGAAATAACGACCTACACGGATACCTGCGTTAGGAGTGATATCCTTAGCCCATGTATGACCTGTGAATCCATCAAGATTCATTACAGAAGGATGAATACCTGTAGCGATACCACCGTTTACACCAATGTACCAATTGTCAAAAGTTTTACTCTCAGTTACTGTCTGTGCAGATGCAGATACTGCCAAAGCTGCGGCAGCGCACAAAGTAAAAATTTTCTTCATGTCTAAAAATGTAATTAATTAATATAGTTATATATTTATATCTTCTTAATATATCTTATCTTCTTACCCAATTTGGGCTGCAAAGTAAAGCATTAATTTTTAAATATACAAATTTTTTTCAATTAAAATGACACCGCACCTCACATATTGCGCTATTTTCTATATGTTTAGAACAAATAATACGTCTTTTAAACCATTCTTTACAATTAGCCCAAGGGTATAGGCATGATATAATTTGCGTATTTATAATATATTTCATCTTTCATATTAATTTTAATAGTTACCTTTGCAATCGACTTAGAAACCATTTACCGAAAGACGGTTCAACATCGACAATGAGGAGAATTATATTAATTACAGGAGGACAACGCTCTGGTAAGAGTCTGTTTGCCGAGAGAATGGCACTCAGCCTCTCTGACTCACCCGTATATATTGCCACTGCTCATATTTGGGACGAGGAGTTCAGAGAGCGGGTGGAACGCCATAAGGAGCGACGCGGCTCTCAATGGGAGAATATCGAAGAGGAGCGACATCTCGGCAACCTATATATATATAATAAGGTGGCACTTATTGATTGCCTAACGCTTTGGGCTACTAATTTCTTTTTTGACGAGAGCAACACAGATGCCATCCCTGATGTTGACAAATGCTTGAATGCGCTTAAGGCAGAGTATGATAAATTCACCAGTCAGGATGCCACATACATATTCGTAACAAACGAGATAGGAAGCGGAGGCGTTAGCGACAATGCCGTTCAGCGACGTTTCACCGACCTTCTGGGATGGTTCAACCAGTATGTTGCGCAGAGTGCCGATGAGGTTTATCTTATCGTTAGCGGAATTCCCGTAAAGATAAAATAATCCTGAAGACGCATACTATGATATATTGAAACATATATCAACCC
The DNA here is from genome assembly GCA_963654095.1 of Oscillospiraceae bacterium. Classification (GTDB taxonomy): domain Bacteria; phylum Bacteroidota; class Bacteroidia; order Bacteroidales; family Bacteroidaceae; genus Prevotella. The sequence continues at coordinate 4,035 of CAVKAH010000131.1, read as the reverse complement.
GCATACAGAAATACATTTTCAAGATAAGAATTATGATTGGATTTAATATAGAATCACCAGACCAAGGGATGCGGTCTGATATTCAGAACAAGATTGACAACCTGAACAAGCCAAAGGGTTCGCTGGGCTTTCTTGAAGATTTGGCTATGCAGATTTGTCTTGTACAACAAACGCTCTCCCCAACTCTTTCCTGCCCTTGCCATCTTCTGCTGGGTGGCGACCACGGTATCGAGAAGGAAGGTGTGAGCCTGTCGCCAAGGGATGTAACGTGGCAACAGATGATAAACTTTACCAAGGGCGGTGGCGGAGTAAATATGTTTTGCCGTCAGCATGGGTTCAATCTGAAGATTATCGACATGGGTGTTGACCACGACCTCACGGGATATAAAGAGATAATAAACAAGAAGATAGCTAACGGCACTAATGATTTCCTTTATGCCCCAGCGATGTCGGATGCGGAGATGGACAAGGCTCTGCGCATTGGTGCAGAGTTAGTGGACAATTGTTATGACGAAGGTTGCAACATCTTGTGTATTGGCGAGATGGGCATTGCCAACACATCGCCTTCGAGTATATGGCTACATCTCTTTGGCGGCGTGGAGTTTGAGGAGTGCGTCGGTGCTGGCTCTGGAGTGGCTGGCAGCCAACTGAGCCACAAATATGACGTACTAAAAAGGTCGGTAGAGAATTTCAAGATTAGCTTTCCCGATACGTCAGTGGCTGACACTATACGCTATTTTGGCGGTTATGAGATGGTGGGAGCCATTGGAGCCATGCTGCGTGCTGCCGAAAGAAAGATGCTGATAATGGTAGACGGATTTATAATGAGTGCCTGTATGCTTGCTGCAAGCAATATTTGCCCAGCAGTTCTCAGCTACGCTATCTTTGGCCATTGTGGCGACGAGCATGCCCATGCCAAGATGCTGTCGATAATGAGAGCTAAGCCTCTGCTTAATTTGGGCTTGCGCCTTGGCGAAGGCACTGGTGCTCTTTGTGCGTATCCTTTAATAGAGAGTAGCGTAAGGATGATTAACGAAATGAACAACTTTGAAAATGCAAATATCACTAAATACTTCTAAATGGTGGCAGAACATCTGGGCAGCTCTAATCTTCTTCACGCGGTTGCCCTTCTGGCGTATCTACCAGCCTCCCAAAGAGGCATATAAGGCTGTTGTGGAATATTGGCCGCTAACGGGGTGGCTCACTGGCGGGATAATGGCTGCGGTAATATATTTCGGTTCGATGGTAATGCCACAGTATATCGCTATCATAATAGCCATCTTGTCGAGAGTGTTTATCACAGGTGCTTTGCATGAGGACGGACTGACCGACTTCGTTGATGGCTTTGGAGGAGGAGGCTCAGACAGACAGCGTATCCTCGACATAATGAAAGATTCGCGCATTGGCACTTATGGCGTGCTGGGTATTCTTTTCTATGAGGCACTCCTCCTTATGTGTCTCTCGTCCGTGCCACCTGCGCTGGCTGCGCTTACGATATTTGCCGCCGACCCATACGCTAAGATGATTGCAGGACAGATTATACAG
>CAVKAH010000131.1:0-2480 GCA_963654095.1 Oscillospiraceae bacterium | reverse complement strand
ATTATACAGATGATGCCTTACGCAAGAACGGAGGAACAGTCGAAGGCAAAAAACATCTATCGCCGTATGAACCTGCGTGCCAGCATTAGTCTTGCCATACAGGGGCTGATGCCTCTATCCGCATTTATCTTCTTCACACATGAGGTGATAGCGTGGAATATGGTAGTGTTCGTTCCGTGCTTCGTGATGTATTTCCTGTATATGATGATATGGAAACGTATTCATGGGTATACGGGCGACTGCTGCGGTGCGCTGTTTCTCATCATTGAGCTGTCGGTATATCTCACGGTGGCAATACTCTGGTATAACGCCATGAAAGCCACTGCAATGAGCGGAACGGGACTTATTAACATGTTTAATATATAAAAATAATTTGCTAAATGAAAGTTACTCTTATTAGGCATACGAGCGTTGACGTGGAGAGAGGTATCTGCTATGGTCAGACCGACGTGCCCGTGGCTGCCACATTCCCTGAAGAGGCTGAGGTAACGAAAAGAAATCTTGAGGGAAAGGTATTCGACAAGGTGTTCTCTTCTCCTTTAACAAGGGCACGCCTGCTTGCCGAATACTGCGGTTACCACGACTATACCACCGACAGTCGCCTGCTGGAGATGAATATGGGCGACTGGGAGATGAAACGCTATGACGACATTAAGGATGACAATCTACAAAAGTGGTATGACGACTATATGCACGTTGCCACTACCAACGGCGAGAGCTACCCTATGGTATACCAGCGGCTTGCCTCTTTTCTTGACGAGCTGAAGACTAAAGACTATAAACACGTTGCCGTCTTTGCCCACTGTGGCATCCTCTTGTGTGCTGGCATATATGGCGGACTGTTTCCTGAAGAGGGCTGCTTTGAGCATGCCGTGGATTATGGAGGCATAGAGGAAATAGAAATATAATATTAAAAGGGGAAAAGAAACTAAAAGCGTATGTTTAGACAGTTAGCTATCATCATCGGATGTCTTGCCGTGGGCGAATTTATAGTATGGCTCACGGGCATCACCATCCCATCGAGCATCTTAGGAATGTTGCTACTCACCTTCTTGCTAAAGGTAAAGGTAATAAAACTGGAGTGGGTGGAAACCATTTCCAACTTTCTTGTAAAGAACATGGGGTTCTTCTTCGTACCGCCTGGTGTGGCTCTGATGCTGTATTTTGATATTATAAAAGCAGAAATCGTGCCGATAGTTATCGCCACGGCATTGAGCACAATGATAGTGCTGGTGGTAACGGGATGGACTCACATTGCCACAAGGAAGATAATAAAATTCTTAAAAGACAAAAGATAGTCCGAATCTGCAATACTGACAGAGACTACCGATATACATAAAAAACAGAGAGAAATTATAAAAGAACGAAACATGAATATGGACATACATCAGTTTTTTTGCAACGACTATTTTCTGCTCACGCTGACCTTCGGAGTATATTTCCTGGCAAAGCTCGTGCGCAAGTTGCTTCGCCTTCCGATATTCAACCCTATCCTTGTGAGCATCGCCTTTATGATATGCTTTCTCACCATTGCCGATGTAGACTACGACACATACAAGCTGAGCGGTTCGAAGATAGACTTTTGGCTCAAGCCTGCCGTAGTGGCTCTCGGTGTGCCGCTATACAAGCAGCTCCATTCCATTAAACACGAGATGATACCAATCTTCATGTCGCAGCTTACGGGGTGTCTCGTGGGCATAGTGTCTGTGGTTGCCATAGCCAAATATGCTGGTGCATCAAAAGAGGTCGTCTTGTCGCTGGCATCCAAATCTGTTACCACGCCGATAGCTATGGAGGTAACACGCAGCATTGGCGGTATTCCTTCGCTCACCGCCACCATAGTGGTCTTCGTTGGAATATTCGGAGCCGTTACGGGCTTTCGCATATTGAAATACGGACATATCGGCATGCCGTCGTCGCAAGGCATATCCCTTGGCACTGCTTCTCATGCCGTGGGCACTTCTGCTGCAATGGAGCATAGTATGGAGCATGGTGCTTACGCCTCGCTCGGACTTACGCTCAACGGCATCTTCACAGCCATTCTCACACCATACATACTGAAGATGATGGGCGTGTTGTAAAACATTATCACCACAAAAAAACACTCTTTCATTTGCCAAAAAGAGAAAGGAGATGAATATCGAAGTTGCTCAACTTGCTCAACTTGCTCAACTTGCTCACTTACTCAAAATAATAAAAATATAGAGAAAAGTCCCTATTTACGTAATTATGATATAAAATGAGCAAGTGAGTAAGTTGAGCAAGTTGAGCAAGTTGAGCAACACCGCTCCACCACCGACCACAAGAAGATGCACCTCGGAGTGTGCCACAGGTATACTTAGGCAACGTCAGGGTACGACTATCGGAGAGCAAACTACCCACTTAACCATATAAATCTTACCCCAGTTCGGGATAAGAATGATGTAAAATAGTAAGAGAAAAAGTTGGTAGTCTCGCCAAAATTTTGTACCTTTATAGTT
>CAVKAH010000130.1:2952-6177 GCA_963654095.1 Oscillospiraceae bacterium | reverse complement strand
AGACAGAAAAATCTGCTCGAATAAAATTCAAAAATCCATCAAAGGTAATTTTTAGAACCCGCCTAAAAACTAATATTCCGTTAGGTTCGTTTATTCTTCTGGATACATTGAGTGGTAAGCATCCTCAAGGAGCTCAGCATTCTTTGTATGGTTAATCCAAATCTTGCGGATTGTAGAAAGCTCGAGAAGTCCGAGTGGGTTGTCGTTAGTCTGTGGTACGACAGATGTGTATCCGTTGTGGTTGAAGAACTCATACCAGCTGTTGTCCTCGCTTGTAGGCTCGCTTGCATCCCAGTAGTCGTTGCCTGCACCAGCCATATCATTGTGTGCGTGGTCTCCAGCGATAGACATAAGAGCGTGCAGATTTACCTTTCCGCTTGTTATATTGTTAGCCTGCATACGAGCCATAACGTTCTGCTTGTAGTTGTCTTGCATATCAACAGTTCCTACATAGTAGTTCTTGCTGTATGTCTGGAGGGCATTCTCAAGCTGAGTGTAGCGAACATTTGCTTTGAAAGAGTCGTAGTTGTCAGGGTTTCCGTGTCCCATGAAAGCAACAACACCGCTTTGTGCTTCGCCCTTATATAGGTCGTTGAGCAGTTTTGCAACGTTCTCAACCTCTTCTTCGTCATAGAGGAGAGGCATACCGAGGTGTATCTCTACGTTCTTCAAGTACTCGTCGTCGAGGTGTGCAGTGCTAACATATCCGTTGTTAGCGAATTTCTTAACGGCAGCTACTACGTTAGCAAACTCCTCTCCTGGTATAACCTGAAGACTCTGCACGTATATCTTCTCGTACTTAGCAGCACCGATAGCGTGAAGCAGATAGCGTGGCTCATAGTAGTCGCGCTTAACTCCATGCTCTCCTGCGCTTGCACGGTTGATGCAGATGTCAGAAGAGAAGCTGATATAAACATCAGCGTTAGGGAATGCTGCCTCGTAAGCCTTAACAGTCTCGTCGAAAGCTGCGAAAGCGTTAGTCCATGTAGAACCGAAAGCAACGAGCAACACTGCCTCTTTCTTTCCAGACTTTGCCTTCTGGGTAGCTACTTTGGTGTCGTTGATTGAATACTCAGAGATGATGTTCTTGTCGGCATCATCATCATCGCTACATGCAGAGAAACTAAGCACTGCAAGCAGCATCATCAGAAAAATCTTAATCTTCTTCATTGTACTTTTTGTTTTGTTTGTAATTGTTGTTTATCTTTTTTCCTTTGTTGAACTTTATCGAAAACGAAGCGTAGATGGTCATTCCACCTGTTGTTGTACCAAGGTGGTAGGGGTGAATGGTGGTATCTTTATAGTTGAAGATATTGTCTATTCCCACTTCAGCCTTATATGAGAGCGGTGCTCCCATCTTACCGAAATCGTGTGTAGTACTTATTCGCCATATCTGGAAATGCTTACCGTTGCCGTTGTTCTCATAGTAACGTTTGCTACTGCCACGTGTGGAAAGGCTTGCCCCCAGTCGGTATGTAGGCGAGAAGCGATGACCATAGAGCAGGTTGGCATTCCACTTGTGGTGTGCCATACCATCGATCACTACTTTCTTCATCCTATCGTGATCCGTGTCATACTGGTTGGCTTCTGTATCAAGATAACTATAGTTTGCACTTACCGACAAGTCTTTGAATATGTTGTAGGCTATATTCACATCCACTCCGTATGTCTTGGCATCTTCCATGTTTTTGTATTGGCGTGCCGTTACCTTACCACTGCCGTCGCCGAGATAACCTGTCGTTACGTCCTTTGGTAGTTCTTCTACGGGTACGTTAACCAATGCTATCATGTCGTCGAGCTTATTCAGATATCCCATTGCGGATACAGTGAATTTGTCGGTTCTGTATTCTATGCTCGCATTGAAATAGTTACTTTTCTGTGGTTTCAGGTTAGTGTTACCCATGTTAAAGAACGTGGTAGACCCCATCACGTGTAGGTATCTGTAGTATTGCTCCTTAACGGTAGGCGATTTAAAACCTTGACTCCATCCTGCTCTGATGCGGAAGTTTCCTAAGCTTGCCATTACACTTAGCTTTGGCGTGAAGTGTAGTCCAAACTGAGCATTGTCTACGAGTCGTGCTCCTGCGGTTATGTTTAGCCATGTTGTTGGGTTAAGCTCGTCTTGTGCGTAGAGAGAGACTGTTTGGTCGTCGGCACTTCCGTTCTTTGTCCTCATAGGTGCTTTCAGATAGTCGTATCTGTATTCTGCGCCCACGTTGAGGGTATTTGAATAAGGAAGATGGAATATACCTTTTGCTGTTGCCATTATACGCTGTTGGTCGGCTTGTAGTCTTTCTTGTCCTGCATAGAAAGGCACGCCGTGCTCCAACTCACCATTTATGTATGCGTCTTCGTATGTACGACTCGTATAATGATAATAGTAGGCGTGTTTGTTCCAGTCTACATCGAGTTGCACATAGTCTTTCTTCTTATGGTTTGTGAATAGCTTTCCGCCTACAGAAGCTGAGGCATTTCTGTAGAGCAAGTCATAGGTGTAAACATCGCACGATGCATAGTTGCCGTTGGTAGGTCGGTTTATAATCTTTCTGTAGAACGAACCATCGGCATAAAGTTGTAGGTCTTTGTTTACGTCAAAGGTGAGGCGTTCGCCCACTTGCCATGACGTGAATTTATTTACAGTCTTGTTTCTTGAGTCTGGCAGTATATGTCCTTCGGCATATTCTCTGCTTGTGTTTTGCCATCCGTCGGTATGTTGGAGTTGGAAATTAGTGTACGACTGTAGCTTGCCCCATCTCAATCCCACGCCATTGTGCTGTCTGATATCGTTGAAACGTGAGTAGCGTGTGGTGTTCTCAAGGAGTACACCTTCCGTATCGTGCTTCTTCGTGATGATGTTCACCACTCCTGCCATAGCGTCAGAGCCATACAGAGCAGACTGTGCGCCTTTAACGATTTCTATTCGCTCTATGTTATGTGGGTCGATAAGGCTAAGGTCGTTCTCTCCGCCATTATCTCCGTGCAGTCTTTTTCCGTCTACTAGTATGAGGATATAGTTATTGCCCAATCCTCCAAGTTGTGTCTTACTACCCATGTCACCCTCATTGAAAGCGAATGATGCAGTAAGTCCCGACAGTATGTCTTCAATGCTTTTTCCGCCGTAGCTCTCTATCATCTTTCGTGAGATGACCTCAGTTTGTACTGGCACGTCTTTAAGGAGATGACTCGTACCCGTGGCAGTAACGACCACTTCCTGTAGAGTCTTCC
>CAVKAH010000130.1:0-2942 GCA_963654095.1 Oscillospiraceae bacterium | reverse complement strand
CTGTGCATTTGCGCATACAGAAAACAGCAAAGCCATTGTGGCAAGTTTATAAGTTTTCTTGTTTTGCATAATTAGATGGCTCCTGTCCTGGGAGCATTTATCTATTAATAAGGATATTGGCAGGTATTCTGGCTTTCCACTGGTTCAAACGCCTTCCCGAACTTTGCCTCTTTCTTTTTGAGGCTTGTTGATATGCTTGTCTATTCTTAGTGTAGGCAACGCATAATGTTTTGTCGTTCAGTGGCTCTTAGTGTTTGTACCGCATAAGGTGGATTACAGCTGCAGGAACAGCTCAGGTCTTTCACCTGATTCCCTTTTATGTGTATCTTAGAGCATACTTATGATGCCCTGTTCACCAATTCCGTGGTGCAAAGGTATGTTATAATTTTGTAATAAAGCAATCTTTTTTGTTTTTTTTTTAGATTATGCCCTTCCTGTTTGTTTAATCAGTTCTTTGATATCGTCGTTATAATCCTTGTTTGCAATGAGGTCTTCAATGCAAATGTGCATACGATAACGCCAGTAGTGACGAGGGTTGGCAGGGATGTTGATACGCTCTGCATCAGCATCTTCAAGGCGCAACTTCTCGTCGATGGCAAACCAATCCTGTAGCGAAAGGATACAAAGCATAGACGGACACGTGAGTTGGTTTACTATTATCTCCTTTGCAAGCCATCCTGGCAGTGGATGTGGTGCTTCGCCAGAGCGGTATAGTTGCGAAGAATAATACTCCTGCGTGCGTTCTCTGTCCTCGTCCCACCATTGGCGGAGTGTAGGCATATCGTGGGTAGACAATGTACAGACACTGCGGTAAGGGTTCTTCCATAGTTCACCAAATCTCACTGAAGGGTCTTTAGGCATCTGCTGCAGTTCCAAACTTAGTATTCGCAATTCGTTCATCACCCATGCCACGCAGTAGGGCACCATGCCGAGGTCTTCGGCACATACGAGCATACGTGTGGCTTGTACGAGTATCGGCAACTTCTTCATTGCCTCGCTATACCAGAAATTGTTATTCCTGCGATAGTAGTAATCATTATATAGACGATTAAACTTCTCTTTGTCTGTATCGACAAGTGTCTCGTACATAAAGTTTTGTTGAGCCGTAATCCTTGGATGGAACTTGTTGCGGTCGTTTGTGTCGCGTACAAACAATACGTCAGCAACAAGGGCGTACAAAACGTCACGTATAGAAATGTCATCGGCAGACTCTCTTCCCTTGAAAGCAGCCTCAATCTTTCGCTCTGTGTCGTATTCGGTTTTTAGTGAGAAGATATCATCGTGTTCATGATGAAGATATGTGTTTATAACCTCTTCTGCGTGTGAACCAAACAAGTGGTCTACCACCCAGCGGGCGATAAATGGTGAGGTGAACAACTTTTCCTGAAACTGTAAGCCATAGCCTTCTATCTCTTCACGTGTCATGCCAAGTGATGGGGCGAATTGTCCGAGTAGACCATGTACGCACGTAGTAGGTATTGCCCATATACGGAAGAAGCCTAATACGTGGTCAATGCGGTAGGCATCGAAATACTTAGACATATTCTGAAACCTCCTTATCCACCACTCGCAGCCGTCTTCAATCATGCGCTGCCAGTTGTAAGTAGGAAATCCCCAGTTCTGTCCGTTTATAGAAAAAGCATCTGGTGGTGCACCTGCTTGAGAGTTAAGGTTGAAATATTGCGGTTCGTGCCATACGTCGCAACCATTGCGGTTTACACCAATAGGTATGTCGCCCTTTAGGATAACACCCCTTGCCATAGCGTATTCGTGGGCTGAGTGCATCTGTTTGTTAAGTACAAACTGCACGTAGTAATAGTAAGCCACATCGTTAAACTCTTTTGAACGAGGGTTCAACAATAGTCCTCGGTCTTGCTCGTGCCATTTTTCATGACCTTTCCACGATGCAAAATCAACGTTACCGTTGCTGTCGCGCAGATAACAATATTGGGCGTATGGCACAAGCCAATGCTCGTTATCCTTGAGGAACTGTTTAAATTCGAGTGATTTCAATACCACGTCGCCCTCCTGATGGAATATGATACGCAGATATTCATTCTTTGCATTGTTTACTCGCTCATAGTCAATCTGCTTAAGCGCATTAAGTTCTTTGCGTAGAGACTCCATCTCAGCAGCTTTCTTCTTGTCGGCAATCTCAGGCAGTTGTCTGAGGTCGACATATTGCGGATGCAAGGCAAAGATACTGATACATGAATAAGGATAAGAGTCTGTCCATGTGTGAGTAGCCGTAGTGTCGTTGATAGGCAACACTTGCAATACCTTTTGTTTTGTTTCAGCCACCCAGTCGATCATCATCTTCAAATCTCCGAAATCGCCTACACCGAAGCTACCTTTACTTCTGAGAGAAAAAACAGGGATGAGAGTGCCAGCAAGCTTAGTGTCGCATATCTCAAAGAATGCTTGATCCATCTCGATAATGCAAACCTCACCATCGTTTATTTCTGGGATGTGGATGTTTCTGTTATAACCAGTCTCCCACATTACATCACCTTTGTCGGTGGTGGCTATGAACTTCAGTTCCGTTTGTTTCTTATCAATGTTTTCTGCGTTTATGTCTACCATCCACTCGTTATAGTTGTGTTCATACATCTTGAGTGCACGGTTGATATGCCAGTTGCCAAGACAAGAGCTTTCGCCCGTAAGATACAGATGCTCACCTTTCCGCAGTTGTGGTGCACGAACGATGAGTCGTAATGTCTTTTTATATTTATTGTCGGGTATATTCTCGTGATGACGACGGTTTACGCAGTCGGTAAAAGCAGAGCTATATAGGTATGAGTCGTACGGGATGTCCGTCCAACGACTATACACAGTGTACTCTTTTGCATTAACAGCATTAATCTCCAACCTATGAGAAACCGTCTGCCATTCATGTCGTTCCTCCTTGCCACTATGGTTCAGACTATAGAAATAATTAATAA
>CAVKAH010000129.1:0-6203 GCA_963654095.1 Oscillospiraceae bacterium | reverse complement strand
GTGCCAAATTAATAAAAATATAAAGAAAAGTCCCTATTTACGTAATAATGATATAAATTGGCACAATGGCGTTTTGGCGTTTTTTGCGTTTTCGGCTGTTTGAGGAAGAATGTAAAAAAAGCAAAGCGGGTCTTTCTATCTGCAAAGTATATCCTCAGCCCTCGTCAGGCATACCCCTAAAATTGAAAAAGAGGTACTTACTTTTCGTAAATACCTCTTCTTGTATCCTAATACTTAGCAACTCTACTTAAGCTTTTGTGACTCCTGCAGGATTCAAACCTGCAACCTTCTGATCCGTAGTCAGATGCTCTATTCAGTTGAGCTAAGGAGCCTTCTGCTTTATTGCGAGTGCAAAAGTACTACTAATTTATTTAATAGCAAAAAGTAATTTACATTATTTTGCCATACAAGTCTACATTTTTAATTATTCTTACAAAGCGTCATTCCTTGCAAAATTACGTTATAATATAATAATGTATACCTAATATTAAAGTAACACCATTATTAATAATGTATACCTAAATATTTAAGAACACGTCTTTATAATATCGCAACTACTATTCTTCTGGGATAGCATATTTATCACCCGTCTGTTTTACGAGCTCACGAGCCACCTTTTCAGGTAAGCCTGGGCGTGAAACCTTAGCCCCGAGTCCCGTTTTTGAGCGCAAGAACTTTCCGTCCTTTGTTGGTTTCACTGCCATATCATTATATTTCACTATAAGATATGTGGCAAGGGTCTTCCAACGGGATAGCATATCCTGCGCCGTGGTGTTACTATACTGAGTGAGATATTTAACAGCCTCCGCAGGATTTTCTTTATAAATCTTTTGTGCCTCCTCCTCTACGGATGCCTGTTTGGAAAAATAGGAAGTCTCTAAAGAGTCGCGAACCTCTTTTAGCGAAGGAAACATCAAAGAATAACGGGGATATACCATGTTGCTTACCCAATTACATACCCAATAGGCGTTTTTGTCGCTAAACGTTACGGCATCGGCTCCAGGGGTGTTATAACATTCTGGCTGCACCGTGTTTCCACAATATACTGGCGTGTAAGCTATCATGTTACCATCGTCGTTGCCAAACCACAAGACGCCGCCTATCTGACGAGGCAACCATGAACGCATCTGCGATACGTAAGAGAACGCCGACTGCTGTGTTGAGGTAGGACGCTCATTGAAATACTGCTTGCCATCAACCTTATACATCAAAGGTGTGGGACGATAAGGCATCTCCCATACGCCCTGACCAAGATCGTTGTCAAGGGCAAACGGTGTGCCCTCATAATGGTCGCGCATACACATCTGCACATCCTGTACAGAAACCTTTCTGTTTGGCACTATCCATAGAGGCATAGGATCTGCATCTTTAACCTTTCCTTCGGCATAAGGGATATATGCGCTCATATCCTTGAAATGATTGAAGAAGCTCCATACACGGGCTTCACAAAAGCGTCTGCCACTGAAATCTGCCTTTGCATAGGCATCACAGAAGCTAAAGTCTTCATCCTTTCCTGAGAACCATCCCATACAGCGAGCATATTTTATACAGTCTTTTGAAAAGAGAACATTCTTCTTATCCTTCTGATTAAAGGTACGTATACGGCTCTGGTTGGCATGAGCGCAGATAGCATCGTCGGGGATACGCACAGCAACCCATACTACGCCTTTGCTGCCTGGACCTTTGCCCATCATCTCCATAATCCATGCTTCGTTAGGGTCGCAAATAGTGAACGTTTCTCCTTCAGAGCAATAGCCATAAGTTTCCACAAGGTTGGTCATCACAGATATTGCCTCACGTGCCGTTTTTGCACGCTGCAGGGCGATATATATCAACGAGCCATAGTCTATGACACCCGTGGTGTCTACCATCTCCTCTCTACCGCCAAATGTAGTCTCGCCGATAGTGAGCTGATACTCATTGATGTTTCCTATCACATTGTAGGTTTCGGCTGCTTCAGGAATTTCTCCATGATATTCGTTGGTATCCCAGTCGTATATCGGGCGCATCTCTCCTTTTGAATGTTTCGCTGCTGGGAAATGACACAGATTGATAAACATTCCATAATCGTCGGCATTATACGAGCAGATTACAGACCCGTCGGCACTTGCCTTCTTGCCGACAATAAAGTTTGTGCAAGCAAATGCCTCTAGCATGCCTGCACAAAGTATTAATGACAGAAATATTTTCTTCATCTTTATCTTTTATTCTTACTACTATTGTTGTATCTAACAAGCCTTAAAGCTCATGTCGAGTCCTTTTACGGAGTGAGTAAGTGCACCGACAGAGATATAGTCTACTCCACATTCTGCATACTGACGGATAGTATCGAAGGTGATACCACCACTCGACTCTGTTTCAAAACGACCATTTATTATCTCTACTGCCTTCTTGGTGTCGGCAACAGAAAAGTTGTCAAGCATTATACGGTCTACACCGCCATGCTCAAGAACCTGCTGCATCTCGTCAAAGTTGCGCACCTCTATCTCGATTTTCAAGTCAAGTCCCTTTTCTTCGAGATACTTATGACAACGATCGATAGCATTCGTTATGCCACCAGCGAAATCTACATGATTGTCTTTTAGCAAAATCATATCAAAGAGACCGATACGATGGTTCATACCGCCTCCTATCTTTACTGCCTGTTTCTCGAGCATACGCATTCCTGGTGTTGTCTTGCGGGTGTCAAGAACATTGGTCTTTGTTCCTTTCAAGCGTTCCACATACTTATTTGTCATCGTAGCTATTCCGCTCATACGCTGCATTATATTCAGCATCAGGCGTTCTGTCTGCAACAGGGAGCGAACCTTTCCCGTAACGACCATAGCTATGTCGCCTTTCTTTACGTGCGCTCCGTCTTGTATCAGCACCTCCACCTTCATAGTGTTGTCAAAACGAGCAAACACCTTCTTTGCCACCTCAACACCTGCCAAGATACCATCCTCCTTAATAAGGAGATGAGATTTGCCCATAGCATCTTCAGGAATACAACACAAGGTGGTATGGTCGCCATCACCTATATCTTCTGCAAAAGACAAATCAATAAGTTTGTCTTCAAGTTCATCTACTGTGTACATTATTTTTTTTCTTTGTTCTAAGTTGCTTATAATATATTACAGATAAATACCCACACCTACTTTCAGTCCTACCTTAGAATAGTCGGAGTGATCCTTTATCGACTGGTCGTAATAAACTGAAGGTTCTATCGTTACGCTCTTACCAAGGAAGAAAGCATAACCCAACTCTATACCAGGCATAAAATCATTATATCCCTTACCGCCATGAACGAGTTTGGCATTTACTCCCATGTACAATCCGTTCTCTATAATATAATAGCGTCCGCCAACACCTACATGGAACTTATCGTCTACACCATCCACACCACTGTGTTCATATCCTAACATAGCAAGAGCCATCCAATTATCTGCCAAGAGATAACCGCCTTTTGCCTCAATACCAAGATTTAACTTTTCAGCACCGCTATAACTAAGTCCGATACCTGTAAGGGAACCATTGCAATAATACTTGCCTTGTTCAAACTGAGCATTTGCCACTACTGTCATTACAAGACCTACGACAAGCAAAAATAGTTTTTTCATAATCTAAATCGTTATTTATTATCATTAATTTTTATTCAAACACCTTTGCAAAAATACATATTTTATCGCAATAAAAAAATAAAAGCCAAAAACTTTACCAAATTCACTGTAAAAAGTAGTACATTTGCATATATCTTGAGTCATCATTGTATAATTACAATAAATCAAACTAACTATTAACACAAGCGAATATGAAAATCAACGAAAGATACCATGGAGTGGTTGTTCCTATGGTAACACCTATTACTAAGGAAGAAAATATCGATGTAAAAGCAGTAGAACGAATAATAGAGAATTTCGCTCAGAACAATGTCTCTGCCTTAATAATGGGAACTACTGGAGAAGGAAATTCCGTATCAACAAAACAAGGAGTAGAGATGATAAAAGCTGCGGCTAAGACTGCTGCGGGAAGAATTGTTATATATTCAGGACTGGTAGGAAACTGCGTTAGCGAACAGCTTGAAGCAGCAAAACAATTTATCGAAGCAGGAGCTGACGTTATTGCTGCAACACTGCCAAGCTATTATGCCCTGACCCCAGAACAGATGTATACCTACTATAAGAATCTGGCTGACAACATCAGCGTACCACTCATGTTATACAACATCACTATAACAACCCACATGAGTATTCCACTTGAGGTAATAGAAAAGCTCAGTCATCACCCTAACATCGTAGGACTTAAAGACTCGGAAAACGATATAGAGCGTTTGGAAGAAGCCCTCAAGCTGTTTGCAGACAGAAACGACTTTGCTTATTTCTGCGGATGTGCAGCTAATTCAGCACACGCTCTGAAGCATGGAGCAGACGGTATCGTGCCTAGCGTAGGTAACTTTATGCCAAAGGCTTACGACGATTTGTTCAAGGCTGGGATTAGCGGTGATATGGAAACTGCAGAAAGACTACAACAGGAAACAATAAATATCGGTAAGATAAACACCAAAGGATTAACGTTAGGTCAGTCGTTGGCAGGACTTAAAGTTATAATGAAAGAATACGGACTCTGCGAAACCTACATGTTGCCGCCACTTACAGAACTCGATGATGAGACCGTAAACAGGATAAAGACGGAGATAAAACCTTTCATTAACTGAAAGAACAATTCCGAATATATACCTAACTAATACCTTAAAATATGGAAACATCATCACTTCATCTGATTGACATCATCATAATAATAGCGTCAATTGTCTTGGCGTTGTTCGTAGGCTTCTATTTCTCAAGAAATCAAAAGACTACAGATACGTATTTCGCAGCAAACGGCAACATTCCGTCGTGGGCTGTGGGTATGTCTATGTTTGCCACTATTATTAGTAGCGTTACGTTTCTTGCATATCCAGGAAACGCATACGCAGGCAACTGGATACTCCTCGTACAAGGATTAATGGTACCTATCGTACTCGTATGCCTCATCGGCTTTATCGTTCCTTTATACAGAAAGGTTATACGACTAAGCACATACGAATATTTTGAACGACGCTTCGGACCATTTGCCAGACTGTATAGTTCTTTCGCCTTTGTACTTGAACATTTCTCGAAGATGGGAACGATATTATATCTGCTTGCCCTTGCTATGGCAATGTTCGTTGGTGGAATGGACATTCGCTGGGTTATCGTTATCATCGGAGCAGTAGTTATCGTTATGACCTTCTTCGGAGGTATGGAGGCTATTATCTGGATGGATGTAATACAAGGCTTCCTACTTATCTTAGGCGGACTGTTGGCTGTAGGAATACTGTTCTATCTAACTGACGGTGGACCAGCAGAAATATTCAGTATCGCAAAAGAGTATAATAAGATAGACCTCGGTCCGTATGATATGGACTTGACGCATCTTACGTTCCTTGTAATGGTACTGAACGGTATTTTCTATGCCTTACAGAAATATGGAACCGACCAAAGTATCGTTCAGCGTTACCTTACGGCACGTGATGACCGTAGTGCGAAAAGAGCATCATACCTTGGTATCTTCCTTAGCGTACCTACATGGGCATTATTCATGTTTGTAGGAACCTGTCTGTTTGCTTATTACCACGTTAATAGTGGAGCACTACCAGAGGGTATCAAGAGCGACGAAGTGTTCCCATATTTCATTGCAACAGAAATGCCTGTCGGTATAACGGGATTGGTTCTTGCTGCCCTCATTGCAGGAGCTATATCAAGTATTGATGCCGACATAAACTGCATCTCGGCTATTGTTGTTGAAGACTATTACGGAAGATTTAAGAAGAACGCTAACGATAAGCAGAAGATGAAGGTAGGCAGATGGTCGGTAATAATTACAGGACTTGGTGCTATATTCTGCGCCCTACTCTATGTGGCATGGGGAGGAGAAGGAGTGTTAGGTACACTTTTCGGACTCTACGCTATCTTATCGGCAGGTATCGTGGGTATATTCTTGCTCGGATTGTTCAGTCGTCGTGCCAACTGGCAAGGACTTTACATAGGAATTGCTGCAGCCATACTGTTTACTGCGTATGCTGTACTGACATCAACAAAGTATGGCGATAGTATGATCCTTGATTTAGGCGATTGGAACTTCACACATCACAAGTATATGTTGGGAGTATACAGCCATATTATAGTATTGGTAGTGGGCTATGC
>CAVKAH010000128.1:0-6204 GCA_963654095.1 Oscillospiraceae bacterium | reverse complement strand
GAACCACCACTGACAGAACCAAAAACTGTAGTGCTACCATTACACCATAGGACAATCAAATAAATTTTAAAAATTTATATACCACTCTTGGGAACCACTGTTCACCAATATACAAACCTTAATCCACTTGCAAAGGTAATAGTTTTTTATGCTATTACCAAATTTTTCTATTCTATTTCACTATCAAAAGGAAATAATTTTTCTTTCCGCGCTGTACGAGAAGATATTTTCCATCGATAAGATCTTCTGTATTTATCTCACGATCAAAAGCCTCAAGCTTCTCCTTATTAAGTGAAACGCCACCACCTTGAACGAGCTTACGCATCTCGCCCTTACTTGCAAATACAGGCGCAGCCTGTGTGAATATTTCTACTGCTGGCTGTCCTAATACGTCTTTGCTAATCTCAAACTGTGGTACGCCTTCAAAAATATCAAGGAATGTCTGCTCATCAAGCTTTAGCAGAGAGTCTTTTGTCGACTTACCAAACAAGATGTTTGATGCTTCTATCGCAGCGTCAAGAGCCTCACGAGAGTGTACCATCACGGTAGTCTCCTCAGCAAGACGCTTTTGTAGAATTCTTCTGCCTGGGTCTTGCTTGTGCTCCTCAACGAGGGCATCGATTGTTTCCTTATCAAGACTTGTAAAAATCTTTATGTATTTCTCAGCGTCATCATCACTTACGTTCAACCAGAACTGATAGAACTTGTATGGCGAAGTACGCTTAGGGTCAAGCCAAATATTGCCGCTTTCGGTCTTACCGAATTTCTTTCCATCGGCTTTTGTTATTAGCGGACAGGTGAGAGCATACGTCTCTACATCGTTTCCTAACGTACGGCGGATAAGTTCTGTACCTGTAGTCATGTTGCCCCACTGGTCGTTACCTCCGAGCTGCATCTTGCAGTTGTAGTGTTGGTACAGATATAGGAAATCGTAACCTTGTAGCAACTGGTATGTAAACTCCGTGAAAGACAGTCCGTCGCGAGCCGTTCCATTGAGTCTCTGCTGCACACTTTCCTTTGCCATCATATAATTCACGGTTATGTGCTTACCCACTTCACGAGCGAAATCGAGGAAGGTAAAGTCTTTCATCCAGTCGTAGTTGTTCACCATTTCTGCCTTGTTTGGCTCTGTTCCGTCGAAGTCGAGGAATTTGCTAACTTGCTTTTTTATAGCCTCCTGGTTATGATATAATGTTTTGTCGTCGAGCAAATTGCGCTCCTGGCTCTTACCTGAAGGGTCTCCTATCATACCTGTAGCACCACCCACCAATATAATAGGCTTGTGTCCGCAACGCTGAAGGTGACGAAGCATCATGATACCACAGAGGTGTCCGATGTGCAGAGAGTCGGCAGTAGGGTCAGTACCGAGATATGCCGTTACCATCTCCTTTTGCAACAACTCTTCGGCGCCTGGCATTATTTGTGCCAACATTCCGCGCCATTTCAGTTCTTCAACAAAATTCTTTTTCATTATAGTTATGTTTATAAATATTTATATTCATTGTCAAGGCACAGGATCGTAACCGCTCCCTCCCCAAGGATGACATCTCAATATTCTTTTTATCGCCAGATATAGTCCACGTATAGGGCCGTGTTTCCGTATTGCCTGCTTTGCGTATTCGGAGCATGTCGGTGTAAATCTACATGAAGGCGGTGTAAATGGGGATATACATCTTTGATAAAAGAGTATGGGCAGACACAACAACCATATCGCTATTTTGGATATATGTTTCAGCATACTTATATCTTATATATAATATAATACCGACTATCTGTGTCTTATTGTTTTTCTTGAGGTAGTTTTTCCTTTATTCTAACAAGAAGCTTATCTACCTTCTTTTCTACTATTTCCGTATCGTACAACTTATCGTCGAGCCATACGAAGGCTAAAGAAAGATGATGGTTTCCTGTTTTTCTTACTGCTTCTATCAATGGATACTTGTGCTTTCTGTATGCCTCTCTCACCTGCCGCTTTACCCTGTTTCGCTTTACAGCACGCTTAAAATGTTTTTTTGACACACTGACAAGCATCCTTACATTTACATGGGTGTCTTCCATTGGCGGTGTTAAAACATAAACCACTCTGAGGGGGAAAGCTACCATCGAGCGGCTTTCCGTGTTCTTGAACAGGCTCTCCACAGCATTGCGACCATGCAAACGTTCTTCCTTACACAGAGTATATTTACGTTTTTCACACATTATATGGTTCTTGCCTTATACAAAGGCACGATATTTTAGTCTTCCTCCTGATCTATAAGATAGCGTCTCAACGCACTTGTCATTGAAGGGTATTTCTCCGACGGTGCTTCTACAACGACGTTCAATCCTGCATCGTGTGCTACCTTTGCTGTAGATGGACCAAAAGTAGCCACTTTCATATCTGCTTGTCCTCCGTTAGGGAATGCTTTCTTATAGGCAGCCACTCCTGATGGACTAAAGAACACGCACATATCATAATTAAAATTCTTTATCTCCTCGTCAGTCAAATCGTTGCTTACTGTACGATACATCACGCACTCAGAATGTTCCAAGCCTTTGGCATCTAGCATTTTCTTCACCGTGTCGTCATGAACATCACTCAGCGGAACAAGATATTTCTCGTTCTTGTGCTTTGCCATTAGTGGCACAAGGTCGTCTATTTTTCCTGTGCTTCCGAAGAATACTTTGCGCTTTCTATACTGAACATACTTCTGGATATACAAAGATATTGTTTCCGTTACACAGAAATATTTCATCGTATCAGGTATTTCGAAGCGCATTTCTTTTGCTATCTTGAAGAAATTGTCTATTGCATGGCGAGAGGTGAATACTACTGCCGTGAAACTTGTTATGCTTATCTTTTGCTGACGAAATTCCTTTGACGAAAGACCTTCAACTTTTATAAATGGTCTGAATACAAACTCTACTTCAAAATCTTCGGCTATACTGTAGTATGGTGATTTGTCGCTAGTAGGTTTGGGTTGAGAAACTAATATCTTCTTAATCATCGATGCCCTAAAAATTTATATTCAAATAACTTATAAGTACCGATAACACACCGCAAAGAGTGAGCAACGGCATCATTTCAAGGGCGCAAAAGTACAAAATTATTTGCACAATACCGCCTTTATGTCTGAAAAAGATTAAAAAGCTCTTATACAATGACAGTATTCTGGTCAAAAACACTACAAAACCGACATAAACAAGAGTGTTTTTCAACGACAATCCGAAGTATGCCTGCGACACTACCATAGGAAACATCACCACTCCCTCTACTGCAGTCATGAATAGATATGACCGCATCCAGTTGCCGTTTTGCCGTTTATCAAAGAAAACCCAGTTTACAAAAGAATATAGCAATGCCTTAAACGTGAAATAACCAGCAAAAACTCCAAAAAACATCGCTATAAGTTGATATTGCGATGATACAAGAAAGGTATCTGAATTGCACTCCTGGGCATAGAAGAACGTAACAAGTGAGAGCAAGAGACAAGTAAGCGTTACAAGGAAGAACTGAAAGCGGAACTCGTTTGTTGTCTCTGATATTTCCGTTGTCTTACTGCGCTGCACTCTGAAAAAACTCTTTGCCTGACGCATTATAAACCACCTCGACTTTGACAAAGCTACGAATGCAAGCACGAAACAACCTATAAGTAATGCCGTAATAACATTATCTTCACGAATGGTATACGGCACTGGGTCGCCAGCTATTCCCATTCTTCCACCATTCAGTTCTGGATGCCACAGCGAGTCAGTAGAAAAGAAATTCTGCCTATAATATTGTGGTAGGTCTACTTTCTCTAAATTATTCTTTATATTACAGCGGTTCAAAAGAGACAACGAGTCTATCGGTGCCGCCTTCTTTGTGTATGGTGTGCTATATACAGCCTGCAATACAGAATCTTGTTGAGCTGGCGTTGCATCTCGCGGAAGCTCATGCAACACTTTATAAGGATGATGTGGCAGTTCCTCCTGACGGTCTTCTATTATCGGCACGCCAGCATTTTGATGATGTTTTACTTCGGTTGTATCTGTCTGTAACATTTTTCTCTATACATAAAATCGGAGGACTCGGAGAGCCCAGACTACATCTGGGTACTCAGAGAACTCCGAGATTTATCTTTGTTTCATCTGATAACTGTATTGTGCAATACCTGTCTACAGATTAAACTCTTTCTTTATCTGATCTACAAGGTCGAGTTTCTCCCATGTAAAGAGCTCTACATCCATAGTTTTCGTTTCATGATAACGGCTTGTGAATGTCTTTTTCACGATCTCCGACTTACGTCCCATGTGTCCGTATGCCGCCGATTCGAGATACATAGGCTGGCGCAGTTTCAGTTCTTTCTCTATTGCTTTAGGGCGAAGATCGAATATCTTACTTATCTTATCGGCTATCTCACCGTCGCTCATTGCCACATGTTTTCTTCCATAAGTGTTTACATATACGCTCACTGGCTTTGCCACTCCAATGGCATAGCTTACCTGAACGAGCATCTCGTCTGCCACTCCTGCTGCCACCATGTTCTTTGCTATATGTCGTGTGGCATAGGCTGCAGAGCGGTCAACCTTGCTGGAATCTTTTCCTGAGAATGCACCACCTCCATGTGCGCCCTTTCCTCCGTAGGTGTCCACGATAATCTTTCTGCCCGTCAGTCCGGTATCTCCATGAGGTCCGCCTATAACAAACTTACCAGTAGGGTTTACGAAATACTTTATATCATCATTAAATAGTGCCAATACCTTTTTACCCAACTGCTCCTTAACTCTTGGTATGAGTATGTTAACCACATCTTCTCTGATTTTTTGGAGCATAGCATCGTCATCATCTGTTCCGTCGGCTTTCTTTATAAAGTCGTCGTGCTGTGTTGACACTACTATGGTGTCTATGCGCTGCGGTATGTTATCATCGGAATATTCCACCGTTACCTGACTTTTTGAGTCTGGACGCAGATATGTCATCACCTTGCCTTCCTTACGAATATCGGCAAGAACCTTCATTATAAGCTGTGCCAAATCGAGCGATACAGGCATATAGTTGTCTGTCTCGTTCGTAGCATAACCGAACATCATTCCCTGATCGCCAGCTCCTTGGTCGTAGTCTTCCTCACGGCTAACGCCACGGTTTATATCGTCGCTCTGCTCATGAATAGCTGTCAACACGCCGCATGAGTCGCCATCAAACTGATACTCTGATTTTGTATATCCTATTTTCTTTATCGTCTTGCGTGCTATTGTCTGTAAGTCAACATATTCAGTAGAGCGCACCTCTCCCATTATCACCACCTGACCTGTTGTACAAAATGTTTCTATAGCGCAATGTGCCTTGTCGTCGTAAGCAAGAAACTGGTCGAGCAATGCGTCTGAAATCTGGTCTGACACCTTGTCGGGATGTCCTTCTGATACTGATTCCGATGTAAATAAGTATGACATTTTCTTATGTTTGTTTATATTTAGTTCTTATTATTATACTTTTTCGCAGTTTGCAAAGATACTACTTAATATATTTCCTTGCAATTTTTTACATATTTATTTACCTTTCGTTTATCTACATTCTATATTGTAAACTACATAAAATACTCCTTCATCTGTGCTGCAAGTATAGCAAGTTGCTCTATATTGCCATTGCCATAGCGTTGCCATATCTGCTGACAAGGCTTCAGCAGAGGGGTTATCATAAACTCGTTTCTATTGAGATAGGGGTCAAGAATCTGGTACACTTCCATCACCTCCACTACTGTTTCTGCCTTTATGTTCATCATCTTTGCCAACTCACCCACCTCTGGAGTAGCAACGTTCATAGTGGCAGGTATTAGCCGAAAATAGAGGTTGAGTATCTGTATCAGCATCATAGGTGTTAGTCCGTTGCATCTATCTATCTCACGAAAGTCAGCCTCGAAGGTGTCTTCCGTATCTACACCTTTATAGAAAGCTGCACCATTTGAAAAGCCAGCCATGCTTCTTACAGTATTTGCTGCCTTGGCAAGACGCTTCGGTTTATCACCATACCGCTCCCATAACATCTTCATATATGGTGTGGCAGCATTGCGTAACTCAAACATCTTCTCATATAAGAACTGAGGAGTTATATGCAACTCCATGCAAAGGTCTACCATCCGTCGGCTATACATAGGTTTCAGCCCCACAGGCTTCTGCTGATACACTTGCATCAGAAGCACCCAATAATCGTCTTGCCATAAAGAATTGTTAGCCATAGGTTATATT
>CAVKAH010000127.1:0-6279 GCA_963654095.1 Oscillospiraceae bacterium | reverse complement strand
TTTTCGTCCTTCTTCAGTCGCATAGCCCGCTATGCTCCTTCAGAAAGACAGAAATATCTGCTCGAATAAAATTTAAAAATCCATCAAAGGTGATTTTTAGAACCCGCCTATCCATGTATTTACTAAAGGATTAAACATGGTTAAAAAATAGAAAACAACACTACAATACAATAAAATAAAAAAACTGCCGTTATATCTACGTGTTTAAACGTTTATACATAATATTATCACTAACTGTGCTTTGCTCATTGAGTGTAAAGGCGCAGTATGATGCATCGTTCAGCCATTATTGGGATTTGGAGCCATATTTCAACCCAGCGGCGGTGGGAAAGCAACCAAAGTTAAATATAGTGGGTGCTTATGCTCTGAATATGGCAGGATTCGAGAATAATCCGCGCACGATGTATATTGGTGCGGATATGCCTTTCTATCTTGTTGGGGCATATCATGGGGCAGGTATATCATTGCTTAACGACCAAATAGGACTTTTTACTCACCAGCGTGTAGCCTTGCAATATGCATATAAACATAAGCTGTTTGGAGGAACAATAAGCGTAGGTGCTCAATTCGGATTTATCAATGAGCAGTTTGATGGTTCGAAAGTTGATTTGGAGGAGTCTGGCGACCCCGCATTCTCTACAAGTGATGTAAATGGAAATAGTATGGATCTGGCTGCAGGCTTGTATTATACACGTGGCAGATGGTATGCGGGAATAAGTGCACAACATCTTACATCTCCCCTTGTAGAGCTTGGTGAAACCAATGAATTGCAGATTGATCCTACATTTTATTTGACTGGAGGATACAATATAAAGCTAAGAAGTCCGTTTGTAACAATACCGACATCTGTATTAGTGCGTACCGATGGTAAGGCGTATCGTGCAGACGTTACAGCCAGAGTGGTATACACCAATGATAAGAAGATGATGTATGGCGGTGTTTCTTATAGTCCGACGAACTCCGTTACGGCAATAATAGGAGGGATGTTTCATGGTATAAATCTGAGTTATAGCTATGAGATGTATACATCAGCAATAAGTATAGGAAACGGAAGTCATGAGCTTACAATAGGCTATCAGACAAATCTGAATTTATTTAAGAAAGGAAAGAATAAACATAAAAGCGTAAGGATATTATAATAATGAAGATGAAAAATAGCATTATAGCCCTTTGCGTAATGGTGACGACGCTGACTGGATGCTTCGGCGGAAAGATAAGTTCATCATCAGGACGTGGTGGCGAGTTGACAGGAACAGGAGCTGGACGAGGCTTTACCGAGCCAACACCTTTCGGTATGACACTTGTTAAGCGTGGATTTCTAAAGATGGGATTGGAGAAGCAAGACAGTCTTTGGGGTATGCAGACACCTGTGAAGGAAGTTTCGGTAGATGGTTTTTGGATGGACGACACTGAGGTTACGAACTCAGAGTACAGGCAGTTTGTGTTCTGGGTGCGAGATTCTATACTCCGTACACGTCTTGCCGACCCAGCATATGGTGGCGACGAGTCGTATATGATAACGGAAGATAAGAATGGCGACCCAGTAAAGCCACATCTTAACTGGAAAAAACCTCTTCCTCGTAAACCAAATGAAGATGAGCAGAGAGCTATCGAGAGCTTATATGTTACAAATCCTGTAACAGGAGAGAAAATGCTCGATGCAAGTCAGTTGAACTATAAATATGAGATTTACGACTATGTTACTGCTGCAAAGCGTCGTAACCGTCTGAACCCTTCAGAGAGAAATCTTGATACAGACGTGGCTGTCAATCCAGACGAAGTAGTTATGATATCGAAGGATACAGCCTATGTGGATGACGAGGGACGTATCGTTAGACAGACCATAAATAGACAGCTTAGCGGTGCGTGGGACTTCTTGAATACATATATCGTAAATGTATATCCAGATACTACATGCTGGGTTAATGATTTCCAAAATTCAGACAACGAGACTTATATGCGACTCTATTTCAGTAGTCCTACATATAACGACTACCCTGTAGTTGGAGTAACATGGGAGCAGGCAAATGCTTTCTGTGCATGGCGAACGGATTATCTGCTTAAAGGTCTTGGTGGTGCAGCACGCTATATACAGCGTTATCGCTTGCCTACAGAGGCAGAGTGGGAGTTTGCAGCACGTGGAAAAGAAGGTACTGAATTTCCATGGGAAAATCAGGATGTCAAGAACGATAGAGGATGTTTCTATGCCAATTTCAAACCAGACAGAGGCAACTATACTCGTGATGGAAATCTTATAACAAGTCGTGTGGGTATATATTCCGCCAATTCAAACGGGTTATATGACATGGCGGGAAATGTGGCAGAATGGACTAGCACTATATACACAGAAGCTGGCGTTACGGCAATGAATGATTTTAATCCAGAACTCTCATACAATGCCGCTATAGAAGACCCATACAAGATGAAAAAGAAGAGTGTAAGAGGAGGTTCGTGGAAAGACCCAGAGTCGTACATCCGTTCAGCATGGCGCACATGGGAGTATCAGAATCAGCCTCGAAGCTACATCGGATTCCGTTGTGTGAGAAGTTTGGCAAGCACCTCAAGTACAAAACAAAAAGCAAGTAAGAAAAGAAAATGACAGAGTATAGCAAATATAATGTGATATACCGCTTACAGAAGTGGTTGGACAGCGTTCCTGGACAAACGTTCATGAATTACGCTTATAGTTGGGGAGCATCTATCGTAATCGCTGGTACACTCTTCAAGTTGACCCACTTACCGGGAGCCAATTTTATGTTGTTCCTCGGAATGGGCACCGAAGTATTCGTGTTCTTCATCTCTGCTTTCGACCGTCCTTTCGATAAGACGGCAGACGGCAAGGACCTTCCTACCCATGTGAGAGAAGGAGAGCTTGATGAAGACGAGTATGAGAATGATATGGAAGATCAGGAAGTAGAGAATGCTTCGGCACAACCAGCATGTCAGCCAACTGTGGCTGGTGTACAGGGAGGTGGAACTATTATAATAGGTGGCGGTGTTCCAGTATCAGGTGCAGCATCAGCAGCATATTCCTCAACTGAGGTGTCAGAGTCAGCGGAATCATCAAATCCATCAGAGAACCCTACTGTATCTGGTCAGTCAGCAGCAGCTGTCGTTACTCCACAGTGGGTCGCACAACAGCAAACAGTCTCTCCAGAGATGGCAGAAGCTACTGAACACTATGTTGAAGAACTCAACAAACTCACCGAGATGCTTGCCAAGGTGGCAACACAGAGTGAGCGTTTGACTCGTGATTCAGAAGAGATGGAAAATCTTAACCGTACCCTTACTGGTATTACAAAGGTTTACGAGATGCAGCTTAAGAGTGCCAGTCAGCAGATGGGTACTATAGACCAGATAAACGAGCAGTCGCGCAAGATGGCGGGACAGATAGAACAGCTCAATGCTATCTATACTCGTATGATTGAGGCGATGACTGTAAATATGCGTGCTGCAACACCTGGAACAACACAGAATTTGTAGTCAGCATGTCGGGTGTCCTCATGTAGAGCTTTTTTCATGACTTCGCCCTCCTCAAAATAACAATAAAACAAAATCAAAAGCAAAGTGGCAATAAAGAAAAGACCCCTTTCTCCTCGTCAGAAGATGATAAACTTGATGTATGTCGTCTTGATGGCAATGCTTGCGATGAATGTTTCAACGCAAGTCTTAGACGGATTTTCTATCGTCGACGAGAGCCTTCAGCGCACAACGGCAAACTCTGTACAGGAGAATCAAAATATATATGGCGACTTCGAAGCTCAGATGAAGAGCAACCCGGAGAAGGTTCGGCAGTGGTTCGAAAAGGCCACTATGGTGAAACGGATGAGTGATTCGCTCTATAACTTTGCCCAAGAACTGAAGTTGGAGATAGTACGTGAAGCCGATGGTGCAGACGGTGATGTCAACAATATCAACCGTAAGGAAGATCTTGAGGCGGCAAGTCAAGTGATGCTTGCTCCGGGAACAGGCAAAGGAAAGAAACTCTTTGGTGCTATAAACTCTTTCCGTGAGAGAATACTAACTATGGTTGCTGATGAAGGTCAGAAGAAGATAATAGCAAGCAACCTTACCACAACACTTCCAAAAAATGCTAAGTCGTTGGGAAAGAACTGGCAGGAGTATATGTTTGAGGATATGCCTGTAGCAGCAGCCGTTACTCTCTTGACAAAGCTTCAGAGTGATGTGCGCTATGCCGAAGGCGAGGTGCTTCACACTCTTGTTGCTAATATAGACATGAAGGATATCCGTGTCAACAAACTTAGTGCCTTTGTTATACCTAATGCACAGACTATTGTGCGAGGTGATAAGTTCTCAGCTCAAATCGTTATGGCAGCTGTTGACACCACACAACAACCAAAGATTTTTATTGGTGGAAGACAGATGAACCTGCGTAATAATACATACGAGGTTGTTACAGGTAGTACTGGAGAGTTTAATCTTACAGGCTACATCACGATGCAGAATGGTAAGGGCGATGTGATACGTCGTGATTTTACACAGAAATACACGGTAGTAGACCCGAGTGCAACGGTTTCTGCCGATCTTATGAATGTACTTTATGCAGGTTACACAAACCCAATCAGTATAAGTATTCCTGGTGTGCCGCTTAACAAAGTTTCTGCAACGATGAGTGGCGGAACATTACAGCCAGTAGGACCAGGCAAATACATAGCACGTCCTGCTGCGGTCGGAAAGGATGTAACGATAAACGTAATGTCTATGTCGACAGGACAAGCCCGACAGGTAGGTCAGTTCACGTTCCATGTACGCAAGCTTCCAGATCCAACAGCCTATATCGCTATAGGAACGAACCGCTATCGTGGCGGTGGCTTGACAAAGGCTTCACTTATGGGCGTTGACGGACTAAAGGCAGCTATCGATGATGGTTTGCTCGATATACAGTTTAAGGTATTGAGTTTCGAAACAGTATTCTTTGACAATATGGGTAATGCTGTGCCAATGGCTTCGGCTGGCGCATCATTCTCGCAACGTCAGAAGGATGCGTTCCGAGGACTATCACGCAACCGCCGTTTTTATATCAGTCGTGTAACGGCAGTAGGTCCAGACGGAATAACCCGTACATTGCCGTCGTCAATGGAAGTTATAGTAAAGTAGAAAGAAATAATAATATAATATGAAGAAGATATTTCTAATAATATTAGCAGCATGCTTTGTAGAGACTATCAGTGCACAACCTGCTGCTCGCAGACAGCAACAGGCAAAGCAAAGCACGTCTAATGCGCAGAATATCACTACCCGTGCTTTGATATCCTATCCTACCACAGCACCGATGGATGAGGATGTTGTTTGGCGTCGTGATATATACCGTACGATAGATCTCAACAACGATGCCAATGCAGGACTATACTATCCTGTTGAGGCAGTAGGCACACAGATGAATCTCTTTACTTATCTTTTCAAGTTGATGATGCGTGGAAAGATAAATGCCTATGAATATCGTCTTGACGGAAATGAGGTATTTAATGATGCATCTAAAATTAAGCCTTTGGCTTTCCTTGATAACTATCATATTTATTATGAGAAGAAAGGAAACGGCATAAACATAGATAATAGCGACATCCCTTCAAAGGAGGTGAAGTCGTATTATATCAAGGAGTGTGCTTATTACGACCAGCGTTCAGCCACCTTCCATACTAAGGTTATTGCCCTTTGTCCTATAATGTCGAGAGAAGATGACTTTGGCGATGCACCTCAGACATATCCGCTCTTTTGGGTGAAATATGATGATATTGCCCCATACCTGAGTAAGCAGATAATAATGACAAGCGACCTCAATAATGCCGCTACGATGACTCTTGACGACTATTTCACCAAGACTATGTATCGTGGCAAGATATACAAGACAACTAATATGTTGGGTAAAACGCTTAGCCAGTATTGCAAGAGCGACTCTGCTATGACAAAGGAACAGAAGCGTATAGAGGGTGAACTCGTGGCTTTCGAGAAGAACTTGTGGGGAAACCAGCAGCTTAAAGACTCCCTTGATAGTGTGGCGAAAGCTCAGCAAGATGTTAAGGGAAAGAAAAAAGTACGCCGTAATCGTCGTGCAGGAAGTACATCGGAGGCTTCTTCTGCATCATCAAGCGTAAGCAAGAAGTCTCGTCGTTCTTCATCGTCATCATCAGGTGGCAGTAGTTCAGCAAGAGTTTCGGTAAGACGTCAGAGACATTAACCCACCCTAACCCTCCCTAAGGGAGGGAATGGAGTGTGGTATTTATATAGACATTTATTAACATCCTCATCCTTTACAAATAG
>CAVKAH010000126.1:5887-6320 GCA_963654095.1 Oscillospiraceae bacterium | reverse complement strand
GTTATCTATAAATATAGGAAAGCGGCAAGTTTATACCAACTTACAATCCTCTATGTTCCTCACTCCATTCAGGAAGTCCTTGGCTTCCATGCGCTTTTTACCGCTTAGCTGAATGGTAACAAGGCTTAAAAGGTTGTCTTGAGTATTGACAAACAACTTGTTTTTATCCACATAGAACGTACCTATAGTACCATTTGACGGCATATTAGTCTTCTCCGTTTTATACACTTTCAATACTGTCTTCTTGCCGTTTGCATCTATTATTTCTGTCCAAGAGCCAGGATAAGGCGACATTCCCCTTATAAAATCATAGATTTTCTTTGCAGGTTGATTCCAGTTAATCCTGCATGTCTCCTTGAAAATCTTAGGGGCATTGTGGAGCAAAGAGCCTGTTGGTATCATCTCCTCCTGTGGTAAAGAGTTAACATGACCG
>CAVKAH010000126.1:0-5877 GCA_963654095.1 Oscillospiraceae bacterium | reverse complement strand
CTATTATCTTGTCTATTGTTTCCAATGCTACACCTGCACCAAGCTTCATCAAACCCTCATACACATCCTCTACATTATAGTCGTCTTTAATGTCAAAAGGCTTTTGCATAATGATGCGCCCCGTATCTATATCATGGTCTAGGAAGAAGGTTGTTACGCCTGTTTGTACCTCTCCGTTTATTATAGCCCAGTTTATAGGTGCTGCTCCACGATACTGCGGAAGCAATGCAGCATGAACATTAAACGTGCCAAATCGTGGCATAGCCCATACTATCTCTGGCAACATTCTGAAGGCAACTACAACTTGCAGATCTGCATTATAGCTCTTTAGCTCCTCTACAAAAGCAGGGTCCTTCATCTTAACTGGTTGCAAAACGGGGATATTGTGCTCTGCAGCGTATTGTTTCACTGCGGGTGGCTGCAAGGTATCCTGATGTCTGCCAACTGGTTTGTCGGGTTGGGTTACTACTGCCACTACATTATAGCCGCCTTCTACCAAAGCCTGCAATGTACCGACAGCAAACTCTGGCGTTCCCATAAATACTATTCTTAAATCACTTTTCGTCATCTGATTACAATTTATTCTACCGTTACAGACTTGGCAAGGTTTCTTGGCTGGTCTACATTTAGTCCTTTGAATACCGCCACATGGTATGCCATAATCTGAAGAGGCAATACCGACAAGAGTGGAGCTATAGCAGGCAATGTGGCAGGCACCTCAATAGTTGCCTCGGCAATCTTTTTCACAGCTTCGTCGCCCTCTGTTACGACGGCGATAATCCTACCATTGCGTGCCTTAACCTCCTCGATATTACTTAATATCTTCTTATACAACTGATGGTGAGTGGCAACAAAGATAACTGGCATGTTCTCATCTACAAGGGCTATAGGTCCATGTTTCATCTCGGCAGCAGGGTATCCCTCGGCATGAATATAGCTTATCTCCTTCAGTTTTAATGCACCTTCGAGAGCTACAGGATAGTTGAAGCCTCGTCCCATATATAGGGCATTACGAGCGTAAGTGAGTGTTCGAGATATCTCTTTTATAAGTTTCTCCGACTTCAACACCGTCTTCATCTTATCTGGAATACGAGACATTTCCATAACATACTTCTCATATTCCTCCTGCGGAATAGTGCCAAGCTCATGGGCAAGTGCAAGTGCGAATAGCGTAAGTACCGTTACCTGACCCGTAAATGCCTTGGTTGACGCCACTCCAATCTCGGGACCAACGTGCGTATATATACCTGTATCTGATGCGCGAGCTATACTTGAGCCTACCACATTCACTATGCTGAAGCACAATGCGCCCTTTGCTTTTGCCAGCTCAAATGCAGCAAGGGTATCTGCCGTTTCACCACTTTGGGATATCGCCATCACCACATCGCCTTCCATTATTACAGGCTTGCGATATCGGAACTCCGAAGCATACTCCACCTCTACTGGTATCTGGCACCATTGTTCTATAAACTGTTTGCCTATCAATCCTGCATGCCAAGATGTTCCACAAGCTACTATAATGAAACGTTTGGCACGAAGTAGCTTGTCGCGATGCTGACTTATAGCACTCAAAACGATACGCTTTTCATCTACCAACAGTCTGCCTCTCATACAGTCGGATATACACTTTGGCTGGTCGTAAATCTCCTTTAGCATATAATGCTCATAGCCGCCCTTCTCCAAACTATCGAGATTTATATCCACTTCCTTTATCTTTGGGTCGATGTCTTCATTGTCTAGGTTATGGATTTCTACCTTCTGACCGAGCTTCAACAATGCCACTTCGCCATCATTAAGATAAATCATCTGGTTGGTATACTCTACTATTGGCAACGCATCTGATGCGAAGAAGAACTCCTTATGGTCCTCACCGATACCTATTACCAACGGACTGGAATTGCGTGCCACTACGATTTTTTCAGGATGTTCCCTATCTACAACGGCAATGGCGTATGCTCCCGTAACTCTGCGCAATGCTGAAACCACTGCGCCTTCAAGGTCTTTATTATATTCATCCTGTATAAATTGTATAAGCTGTACTAGGACTTCCGTATCGGTACTACTCTTAAAGACAAAGCCTTTGCCCTCAAGAAAGGTCTTCAAACTGGCATAGTTTTCTATTATACCATTATGAACTAATGCCAGTCTGCCGTTTTGCGAAACATGAGGATGTGCATTTGTACGTGATGGCTCTCCATGCGTAGCCCATCGTGTGTGTGCAATTCCTATTTTGCCAGACGTATCTTTTGATTCTGCAAGTTGCTCAAGATTGCTCACCTTGCCTTTTTCTTTATATACGTTGAGTTCGCCATTATCTTTCAGAAGTGCTACACCCGCTGAATCATAACCGCGATATTCAAGTCGGTGCAAGCCTTTTATCAATATCGGATAGGCATCTCTATATCCTATATAACCTACTATTCCACACATATTTCTATTACGTTTTTCTCTATAACTATATTATTCTGATATTCCCAGCTATACTCTTATCTATCGTCAGGATAGAGGTTAGCCGTTGAAAAGTGGGACTTTACATACTACAAAGATATACATAAATATTTAATATGTTATATCATTGAAGAGTTTTTTCACTTTTCATGACTTTTGCTAAATACAAATCTAACAATAAGAAAGTTTACTGGTATCGATATGCAATATACGGGTAACGGAGCAAAACGCTCGGGCACACCAAGATGTATAAATAGGTTTAATAAAAATATCTGTAATAAATAGTTTATAACGTGTGCACCGCAGAACCCTAAACCATTACGTGTAGAGGTCTTTTTGCGGAACGTGAAGCGTGCCGAAAGTACATAATTCAAGATAAAACTTACGAAATAGCCTATGGTAAATGCTACCGATGTATTTATAAAGTTCATCAATATGTAATAAACAAGATAGTGTACAGCCGTTGCTAAGCATCCAGTAACGCCAAATCTCACTATTTCATATATCGTTTTTCTATTCAACATTTGTCTAATAGTTTATATCTACAAAAAACGTTTTGCTCCATGTTATATAGAACAAAACGTTTTTCTGTTGTTTGTATCTTTACTTGTTTGTATTTACAAAGACCACCAATGCTTCTTCTTTGGAGGTGCTTGATTTATACTATTCACCAAACTTTCTTTTAGAACAGTCCTATAACTCTTGCCACTTTTTATCATTTGATAAATCAAACCCCACTCTGGCAAGCCTCCGATATTACGGTCGTCGATAAACAAGTCTGCCTTTATCTTTCGGCTAAAGTGGTTATTGTTGTTCTTTCCGTCCTCCTCTGGATAGTCTTTGTTTACGGCATAGAACTCAACACCTCGCTGACGGCACCACTCTACTGCATCTTCAAGGAGCTTTCCCTCGCGTACTGACCACAATATAAGATTATGGCGATCAGCTATCAAAGCCTTCAACGTATCTGTTGCAAAAGGTATCTCCTCGCCTATCTCTGGGTATCTATGCTCTACGATTGTACCATCGAAATCTACTGCTATAGTCATCTTTCTTATTTAAGTTTCAATGAATTATCATTAGCATTACCATACTTGTTGCCGTAAGTACCATAGCTTGAATATCCGCTATAGCTTCCGTATTTACCATACGAGCCATAGTATCTGTATCTGCCATACTTTCCTACGCCATAGTAATAGCCATACTTCTTCTTTGACATATCAATACCATTGATAACAAGTGCCATATTCTTCAGTTTATTCTCTGTCTTAAACTGATTAATTGCAGCAAAAGCAGCCTTCGGAGTATAGTCGGCACGACACATAAATACCGTGGCATCAACAAACTTACCTATCTGGAGAGTATCTGTTACCAATCCTACAGGGGCGGTATCTATAAGTACATAATCGTAATGCTCCTTCAACAAATCAAGAACCTTAACCAATGAAGGACGAGTTACTATCTCACCTGGGTTTGGAGGTATAGGTCCAGCCATAAGCAAGTCCAAATTCTTGTTTACCTCTGATGGCAATATTTCCTTCTGAACATCATCCCATGTAGGCTCTTCCTTTACCAATAGCTTGGTAATACCATTATGGTGATTATCTATTTCAAATAACTCTGCAAGACGTGGCTTACGGATATCAAGACCAACAAGTATAACTTTCTTTCCAAGAAGAGCAAAGCTTATTGAAAGGTTAGCGGCGTTAAACGTCTTACCTTCACCAGATGTTGATGACGTAAACATTATCGTCTTGTCTTCTGGCTGCATCATAAACTGCAGGTTAGTACGCATTGAACGGAAGATTTCCTCCATCTGGTTGTTCTCATTCTCGTGTACTACGATATCCGCACGTGTCTTTGCAGAATCATTAGCAACAGCCACATCAGCAATGATTGGTATATCTGTCAACGACTCAACATCGTCATGGCCTTCTATCTTATAGCGGAAGAACTGTATTACATATAATACAAGAGATGGCAAAGCTATACCAAGAACAAGTCCTATCAGCAATACAATGATACCCTTAGGACTAACCTTTCCTACATATTGTGGTAACTCTATGAGTTTTCCCTTATCGGCTGTGGCTGCAAGAGAGATAGAGTTTTCCTCACGTTTCTGCAGAAGCATCAGATAAAGACTTGACTTTACCTCCTGTTGACGACCTATCTGAGTAAGTATTCTTTCCTGCTCTGGCGTTCTTGAAACCTCATCATTATACTGACCATACTGTGAGGCTACGGCATTGCGCTGTATCTCTAGATTTCTCTTAGCCTGACCCAAAGCCATGTGAATACTTGAGTTCATGTCATTCAACTGTGATGTTAGCTCCTCAACAACTGGTGATGTTTCAGAGGCTGTTCTCAGCAAACGGTTGCGCTCAAGTGCCACCTTATTATAATCATTTATTAAAGAAATGGATGCTTCGTCGCGGAGTCCTACATTTGAAGGTAATACCTGATACTTGTTTCCTGGGCGGTCTGCAAACTGTATCAAGCTATTTATCAAGTCAATTTGTGTACCCGCATCATTAAGTTTCTGCTCATAAGAAGAAAGGTTTGATACACTTTCCTTAGCGTCAACCTTCAACTCTACAAGGCGATTGCGCTTCTTATAGCTTTCCAATTGTCCTTCTGTTGAACCGAGTTCCTTATCAATTTTCTCAAGACGCTCGTTCACGAAAGCCTCTGTACGTACAGCTATCTCATTCTTATCATCATTTGCCTGACGGTTATAACACTCAACTAGCTGAGACAAATAATCAAGTCCACGCTGCACATCCTTATCCTTAAGCTGCATATTAAGGGTTGCTGATGTCTTGCTAGTCTGTTCCAGAGTCAAGGCAGCACTATATTGTGCAGCCATCATCATAGGAGAAACGATGACAACCTTCTCTACATCGCCATCTTTCATGCGGGTTTTACCATTCGTAAAATACAGCGTTCCAGCCTTTGTTCTTATAGTTGCAGGGAAAGCAGTTATATCTTTTTCTATTTCATAAGGACCATAAATGGTAATCTTGTCCTTAGTTACATAGTATTTTCCCTTAACTACGTATTTGTTGCCGTCTCTCTCAATGCTCATAGACATAGGTGCTACCAAATTCTCAAGATGCACGGCATCCATATCTACACTAACTGGCTGGGTCTTATAAGCTATTCTATTCTTTACACGACCCTTCATCCAATAAGACGTGTAAAGCTTCAAATCACGCACAGCCTCTGCTGCGAGAGTTCGTGTGTTCAGTATTTCTATCTCATTGTCTACACCATAGTTGCTGCTGATTATACCAAAATCTGCCATTCCGCTTATGGCATCCTTGGCATAACGATTACCATTCTTATTACTGCCGTCTTTTATAAGGAGCTTTGCAGATGTGGCATAAACAGGAGACTTATATCTTAAATAAAGGTAAGAGCAGCCAAGAC
>CAVKAH010000125.1:0-6418 GCA_963654095.1 Oscillospiraceae bacterium | reverse complement strand
GACTTGGACGGGATATCGTCAACGATGGAGAGTGCCATTTCAGAAATCGACAAGATGAACTGGAAGGTAAACATCGGAATGGAGCTTACGCCAGATGAACAGGAAAGCTACAAAGAAGCGATTGACGAGTACGTTCAACAAGCACAGGAATACGCCCTTCAATCCCAGTACGCAGTACAGGCAAACCTTTCCATAGGACTCGACGGAGCGGACGCGGATACGTTGTCCATTGCAGACAAGATAAATGGCTTTTATGCAGATTGTTACAACGAAATGACTGAACTCGGACAGGATCTAAGTGCGGCGGTAAACGATGCATTCAGCGACAACATCCTGGACCCGGATGAGATCATAGCAATATCAGATATCCAAGCGAAGATGGCAGAGCTTCAGGAAAGCATGGCTACCGGAGAATTTGAAGCGCAGTTGTCGGCTATTGGATTAAAGTTTAGCGGACAGGATTTGACAGCAGAATCATTTCAGGACCTGCAAAGCGAGTTAAATTCACAGGTAGAAACAGCGTCGGAAGCGTATCAGACATCTTATGCGAAAAACTATGCTTCGGCAAAAGCGGCGCTTGATGCTGGCAGTATCACTACAGAAGAGTTTGCGAAAGTAACGGATGAGTTACAGCAGAAATATATTGACAATCTGAATGCCCTCACGGAAAAAGCTGCAGCATTCCAGCTTAATACAATCGACAGCCAGTATATGCCGGACATATCAGATTATGCCGGTGGTGCCATAACCGGAGACCTCGACTGGTTGAAAGAGCAGATGGAATACACTAAGGAGCAGTTATCCATGATGGATTACGACCCCCTTGAGGATTACTTCTTGAATTTATCACAAAACCTGATCAGCGACTCAGATTTTGAAGTTGTAAGAGAAGCCGTCAGCAAGCTTCTTGATGAGGCGACCCCGACCGTTGAGCAGATGGAAAATATCAAAGCGCAATGCGAGGCGGCGGGCAAGGCTGTGCCTGAATCTATTGCAGACGGCTTGGAACAATTCGAGTTCTTACAGGGCGTTGTTGATGGTGACATCGACGCGATGTACAAAGCTATCGGAATGAGCATATCCGGTACGGAGTATGCGGATATAATTCAGCAGTTATCAGAGCAAGGACGGAGCATACCACAGTCATTGTTAGATGGTATCGAAAGCGGAACCCTTGAGGGAGCATTTGCAACCGCAAGCAATGGAATCAGCGAATCCGCAGAAAGTACCGTTAAGTCAGCAGTAGAGCAGACTTACAACACCAGCCAAAGCACCGTCAATGAATATTACTCTAAAGGATTTACCGCAAGTGCAGATGTAAACGTAACTTTAAATCCGCTTTACACTTGGAACAATACCAGTGTTCCAACTCTTACAGGGCTTAAAGGAATGACCTCAAGCAAACTCGATATTAAGCATAATGCAAGCGGAGGTATCTGGGATAAGCCTATTCTTACCACGTTTGCAGAGAATAGCCCCGAGGCGGCTATTCCGATTGACGGAAGTCAGAACGCTATCAATCTATGGGAGCAGACAGGAAAGCTTCTTGGCATGGATAGTGTGCTTGATAACGTATCACTTGAAGGCGGCAATGGACCAGTAATTGAGTATAGCCCGGTTCTTAAATTCTACGGAGAAGCTCCGAGCAAAGATGATATATCAGAGGCTTTGAGCATATCGAAGGATGAGTTTGAAAACCTTATGGCAAGGTACATGAAGGACAACGGGCGTGTGTCCTTCGCATAAGGAGTGTGTCTATGGCAGAAGTATATAAAACCAAATCGGGCGATACATGGGACATGGTAGCAAAGAACGTATACGGAGATGAGTTATACGTATCGTTGCTTATGAGCAACAATCAGGAGCTTCTTGATTACTTCATTTTTCCGGAGGGGATTGAACTTTCCCTTCCGGAAATTCCAGAGGAAGAAAACCTTCTTCCAGATTGGAGGTCGTAAGCTATGGGACTACCACGCAATGTAAAGCTTAATATCACATATGACGGTACTGTGACAGAAACAGTTACTGAAACAGTAACGACGGAGAGCGAGAGTTCCACATACACCGTAGTATCAGGAGATACGCTGTGGGCGATTTCTAAAAGATACTACGGGAGCGGAACTCAGTATACAAAGATTTATGATGCAAACAAAGACCTGATTGAGAGCACCGCAAAAGCACATGGCAAGAAAAGTTCAGGTAACGGACACTGGATATGGCCGGGCGAGACATTCACGATACCCGGAGCCGGTTCATCCACGACCACTACAAAAACAAGTGTGCGAAAAACAGGTACTTCAAATCCTGCACTTGGAACCCTGATAGGCAATACCGCAACAGCATTTACCTATACAGACGTGGCAAGCGGACAATCCGACAGCGCATCCATTACCATGTATGACATAACTAAGGATTGGATGAGCAGTAGGAAGCCAAAGAAGGGCGCGGGGCTTGGAGCGAAGCTCGAGATAAATAACTGGGATAGAGAAAATTCCGCAGAAACATTCGACTGTGGCAACTTCATCCTTGACGACATTACCTTTTCAGGAAGACCAGTAAGCTGTGTCTTAGGGGTAGTAAGTGTGCCGACAAATGACAGCTTTAAAACCTTAACGAAGACCAAAACATGGGAAAAAACCACGATACAAGATATCGGTTCAGAGATATCGAACAATGCGGGTGTGGCCCTTGTATATGACGCTTCCGCAGTTTCTATCGACGAAATAGAGCAGAGCAGTCAGACTGACAGCGCCTTTCTTTATTCACTATGCGAAAAGTACGGACTTGGTATGAAGGTTTACAACCATAAGATTGTCATATTTGACATTGTGGCATACGAGGAAAAAGGAGCCGTTGGAACTATCAGCGAGACAGACTGTGTTTCATGGAATACGAATGAAACCATTGACGGAACGTACACAGGTGTCAATTTGAGCTATACGAACCCAGACACTGACGACCCTATCAATGTAACGATGGGTTCAGAGGGCAGAATGTACGCTCTGAATGTTCAGGCGAACAGTCAGTACGACGCAGAGCTTCAGGCTGCAGCAAAGGCAAATGAATCAAACAGGGATATTCAGACTGTGACGCTTACCATCATGGGCAAGAAGCCTTACGTAGCTACGCAGTGTGTCAATATATCAGGCTTCGGCAACTACGACGACAAGTATTATATCGACAGCGTAAAGCACACAGTAGGAAGTAGCGGGTACCGTACACAGTACACTATGCACAAAGTTCAGCCAGCCATCAAGGTAACAGCACCAGTAGAAACAGCGTCCAGCGGAAGTAGTTACACCGTAGTATCAGGAGACACGCTGTGGGGCATTTCTAAGAAGTATTACGGAACCGGTACAAAATACAATATTATCTACAACGCAAACAAAGACTTGATTGAGAGTACCGCTAAATCACATGGCAAGAAGAGCTCTGATAATGGACATTGGATATGGCCAGGAGAGACATTCACGATACCGGAGGGATAATATGAATACAAGAATAGGAAAAGTAACACAGATATATCCCGGAGAGGGCAGAGTAAAGGTCACTTACGAGGACAGCGGTAGTTCATCATTACCGCTTGCCATGCTGACCATGAATAAGGAGTATTCCATGCCAAGCGTAGGGGACAGGGTTGTCACTATGCACATGGAGAACGGTTCAAGCAAGGGTTTTGTGCTTGGGACATATTACGGCGGCGGTATGCAGCCGAAAGCGAGTAGCGGATATCGAAAAGATTATACATCAGGATGCTATTCAAGCTGTAGCGGAGGGACCTATACCCTGAAAGGCTCAACTATCAGAATCAAGGGAAGCGGCGCTTCTGTGTCGCTTGGGTCTGGCGCAACTGTGGCCGGCACCAATGCAACTCTTGGAAGCTCATCATCGGATGAAGAAACAGGAGAGCCGGATTCTTACTTCAAAGCAACACCGGATAATGCAGAAGTAAAAGGAATGACAGATGTTAAGGTGGAAGCCGAGGGCGGCATGATAGAAATAAAATCTGCCACGGAGGTTGCAGTTGAGGCGACAGGCGGAGCGGTCAGTATATCAGCCGATGGCGGTGCTGCAGAGGTAACGCTTGATACAGATACCACGATCAAAGCTTCATCCATTACTTTAGAGGGAGACGCAGTTACCCTTAAATGCTCTTACGGGACCATCACAGTAGAAGAGATTATGAAAAGATTAGAACGTATCGAAGACCAGCTCGGACTTCCGCATACGATTTAGGAGGTGTGTTTATGGCGGCGATAGGCAATCTTGGAAACTTAATAACATTCGAGGTCAGCACGAACAAGGTTCTGACATTCGACAGGATGCAGAGGACTGTGACCGGCAGATGGGCGACGCATGATGTAATAGGCGGTAAGACCAAATCGGAGTTCTTGGGCGCAGGTAATGGCTCGATAACCCTTCCGATATTCCTTTCCGCAGCACATGGCGTAAGCCCCAGAAAGACACTTGAGCGGATTGCAGACGCAGTAGAGAGAGGAGAATATTACCCTCTTGTTATCGGAGGGCGCTCTGTTGGAAAGAACAAGTGGCGTATCACATCTTCAAGCGAGGCTTGGGAAAAGGTTATGAAGAATGGCGGTCTGGTTGAAGCGAGCGTCACTTTAACCCTTGAAGAATATGTATAGGAGGCGCATATGGATAATTACTTTGTAGAAGACGGCGGAGGCTATGCTCCAGAAGAATTTGCAGATATAAAGCAGTGTGTCGAGACGCTTCTGTCTGTCAGAGAAGGAAGCCAACCACTAGACCGAAACTTTGGCATTAACTTAGATCAGGTCGCAGGCTATCCGTTGGACGTAGCCAAGAATATGCTGTCACTTGAGATCATAGAAAAAGTTCGCACGTATGAGCCGAGAGCGGAGGTTGACAGCGTAGAATTTGAAGCAAACACCGACGGACAGCTTATACCGCACGTACATATCATTAAAGCGGAGGGATAGCCATATGGTAACAGACAATTTTCCAGACATTTCCTTTATTGACGATGCCACAATAGAGGATGTCTTAACACAGATGATAAATGATTATCAGACCAAATACAAAGAAGTAACAAAAAAAGAGGTATCACTTGCACAGGCAGACCCACACCGCCTCATTATGTATTCGTGTGCCGTTCAGATATATCAGGCGATGCAGTACGCAGATTATGCAGGCAAGGTCAGCTTCTTGAAATACGCTAGGGGAGATTACCTTGATAACCTTGCAGCTATCAGAGGCGTGGCGAGGTTGCAGGCAACAGCGGCGTCAACCGTTCTTAAGTTCACATTGAGTGAGCCTATATCTTCGGTAGTAGGTATCCCGGCAGGCACAAGGGCGACTAATGGCAACGATGTATTCTTTGCCACGGATGAATACGCAGAGATTAAAGCTGGAGAAACAGCAGTAAGTGTGTCGGCTACATGTACGGAAAAGGGAAGCGCGGGAAATAACTTTGCAGAGGGCGAGTTTAACGTATTAGTAAATTCACTCCCATACGTTGTGTCAGTAGTAAACACCTTGCAGACATTCGGCGGTTCAGACTTGGAGGACGACGACAGCCTGAAAGAGAGGGTATTCGAGACGCCTAATTCCTATTCAACAGCCGGACCGACGGGAGCTTATTCATATTTCGTAAAACAGGTAGACCAGTCTATCAGCGATGTGGTAATACGTTCCGATACTCCGGGGGTTGTAAAGGTTATCTTTGTAACGGATTCAGGAATGCCTGATAGTGCGTTGATTCAGAAAGTACAGGACGCACTTGAGGACAGAGATGTAAGACCGCTCACCGACAAGGTAGAGGTTGCCGCACCGGGAACGCATACATACAACGTAGATGTGACCTATTACATATCGTCCAGCGAAAAAGCATCCGTAGCAGCCATTCAGGAGAATATCGCTGCGGCAGTTACGGTTTACAACAACTGGCAGACGGAGAAGATAGGTCGGGATATAAACCCTTCCTACCTGATTCAGAAGATAATGGAAGCCGGAGCGAAGCGCGTTGTGGTATCAAGCCCGGCGTTTACTGTGCTTGATAATGGCACTATAGCAACAATAGGAACTGTGTCCGTTAAATACGGAGGGCTTGAGGATGATTAAACTTAAGGATAGTAATATCACAGATATAATGCCGGAGGCATTCACGAGCGACCCGAAAAATATTGCACTTGGATATGCGCTTCAACGAGCTATGCAGAGGCTTCTTGTATACAGCGGAGCAACAAGCGTATATGCCACTATCGACACAGCAA
This sequence comes from Oscillospiraceae bacterium, assembly GCA_963654095.1. Classification (GTDB taxonomy): domain Bacteria; phylum Bacteroidota; class Bacteroidia; order Bacteroidales; family Bacteroidaceae; genus Prevotella. The sequence continues at coordinate 164 of CAVKAH010000125.1, read as the reverse complement.
ATGGCGCAGTCCTTGATATGTTAGCGGCAGAGCTTGACACCCAGTATTATGACGTAGCACTTGACCTTGCAACAAAGCGAAGGCTTGTAAAGAATACCTTAATCTGGCACATGACATCAGGCACGCCGGCAGCAGTCGAGGAACTGGTGGCAGCAGTCTTCGGC
>CAVKAH010000124.1:0-6539 GCA_963654095.1 Oscillospiraceae bacterium | reverse complement strand
TCCTTCAGAAAGACAGAAAAATCTGCTCGACTAAAATTCAAAAATCCATCAAAGATAATTTTTAGAACCTGCCTATAAAGATATGTTTCTCTTGTTTGTTGTATGTTTCAGATTTATTCTCTTACGCCAAATTTGTATATTGTAGTCTGCTTGTACTGCTGGTCTGGGTTAAGCACAACAGAAGGGAAATATGGGCGGTTAGGAGAGTCTGGGAAGTGTTGTGCTTCCAAGCAAACGGCACTTCTTCTTGGATATGTTGCTCCGTGTGTGCCACTAATTCCGCTTTCAAAGTTTCCTGTATATAGCTGTAGTCCTGGTTCGGTGGTGTAAACCTCCATTGTTCTTCCGCTGTTAGGCTCTACGAGTCTTGCTGCGAAGCTCAGTTCGCCTTCTTCTTTCTTATTCAGAACATAGTTGTGGTCGTATCCGCTACCGTTCTTGAGCTGCTCGTTATCGTCGTTTATTCTCTCTCCGATAGTCTTAGGAGTACGGAAGTCGAAAGGTGTCCCTTCCACAAATCTTATCTCTCCTGTAGGAATGCTCTGGCTGTCGATAGGCAGATAGAAGTCTGCGTTCATCTCTAGTTCGATGTTGTCAACGGTAGGAGTAGGGTTGGATATTCCTGCAAGACTAAAGAATCCGTGGTTTGTAAGGCAGATAATTGTTTTCTTGTTTGTTGTTGCGAGGTAGTCGATAATCAATTCGTCATCGTCGTTGAAAGTATATGCAACGGTTACTTTCACTTCTCCCGTAAATCCTTCTTCGCCGTAGCTTGATACGTAGTTAAGCACTACGGTCTCTTCGTTCATTCTCAGTGCGTCCCACACCTTTCTGTTAAATCCGTCTTTTCCTCCGTGTAGAGAGTTTTCTCCGTCGTTGATAGGCAGTTGGTATTCCTTTCCGTTCAGGTGGAACTTGCCTTTGCATATTCTGTTTCCGTATCTTCCGATTATTGTTGAGAGGTAAGGCTCTGGACTGTTTATCACGTCTTGTATGTTGTCGTGTCCTTGAATGACGTTAGCGTAGTTGCCATCTTTGTCTGGCACCATGATTGCCACAAGAGCACCGCCATAGTTGGTTATAGCCACCTCGTTGCCTTTTTTGTTTTTCAGTATATACAGGTCGGTCTTCTTTCCTTGTACTGTGGTTTGAAAGTCTTCTCTCTTCAAACCACACAGATTTGGCGTTTCGTTCGTGTTCATAATATTGTATTTTTATAGTTAGTATTCGTACTTGCAAAGTAAATGAAAATAAATGAGAACACAAACGAAAGATTGAAAAAAGAGTGGGCTTAGTGTTAAAAACCGCTAATGGTGGTGTCTTCTTGTGTACCTATCAGATGTCTTGTCTGCTTGCCGATTGTACGTCTGTAAGGAAGTCTGCCACTACATAGCTGCTGCCTCCTACGAAGATGAAGTCGTCGGCTTCAGCCTCTTTTATAGCCATAGAGTATGCTTCGCTTACGGTGTGATATGTTTCTCCGTGCAGTCCGTGTGCCTCAGCTTTCTCTTTTACGGTCTCTGCGGGTATTGCTCTGTGTGTGGATGCTTGTGTAAAGTAGTATGCGGCATCCTTGGGGAGCATCTTGCAAACGGTGTCGATGTCTTTGTCGTCTACCATGCCGAACACTATTCTTAGCTTCTTGCAGGGCTGGTTCTTTATTTGAACGCTCAAGTATTTCCATCCGTCAGCGTTGTGCCCCGTGTCGCAAACCACGGTAGGGTTCTTTCTTACTGCTTCCCATCTGCCACGCAGACCTGTTGCTTTCGTTACGTTGGCGAGAGCTTGGGCTACTGAGGCTTTATCCTTTATCGCTCCCAACTCGCATAGTCGTGTTGCTGCACATAGCACGGTGGCGGTGTTTTTCTTTTGATAGATGCCGCTCAATTCGCCGTGTAGGAGTCCGTAGCTTTTTGTTGTGTAGTCTATTCCTCCGTTAGGACATATCGTGGTGGAGAGTATCTCCTTCTCGTCTTCAGCATAATATATCGGTGCGCTTTCCTGTTGTGCCTTTACTGCGAATACGGGTTTCGTTTCGTCGTTGTATTCGCCTATTACTACGGGTGTGTGTTTTTTTATTATTCCAGCCTTCTCTGTAGCAATCTTTGGCAGTGTGTTGCCAAGGAATTGTGTGTGGTCGAACCCGATGTTTGTTATTATCGAGAGGATGGGGGATATGATGTTTGTGCAGTCGAGTCTGCCTCCCAGTCCTACTTCTATCACGGCGTAGTCCACTTTCTCTTCTGCGAAGTATTTAAAGGCGAGAGCTGTGGTTAGTTCGAAGAAGCTCGGATGCAGTGGCTCGAAGAAATCTTTTTCTTTTTCTACGAAGTCTACTACATAGTCTTTGCTGATGCACTTGCCGTTCACTCTTATCCTCTCTCTGAAGTCAACGAGATGTGGCGAGGTGTATAGCCCCACCTTATGTCCTTCTGCCTGTAGGATGGCGGCTATGGTATGTGAGCAAGAGCCTTTGCCGTTTGTTCCTGCAATGTGTATCGTCTTGAACTTACGGTGTGGATGGTTGAAATGTTTGTCGAGTTCGAGCGTGTTGTATAGTCCTTCTTTATATGCTGTAGCTCCAACTTTCTGAAACATTGGTACGCTGTTGTAGAGATATTCTATTGTTTCCTCGTAATTCATGAGCATAATGTTTTTTAGGCGTGTTCTAAAAATTCCACGCATTAGCACATAAAAAGGACAAGCCAGACTCTTTGTGTGCTGTCTGATTTGTCCTTTCGTATTGTTTTATAGACCTTTGCCTAACTACTGTTTTATAGAGATAGCTTTTTAGTTGAAATAGCTGCGGAACTTCTGGAAGATAGTTTTCTTCGTGGCGTTGTCGCCCTTAAAGTTGTCGCTGTTTTGCATTTCCTCTAGTTGCTTCTTCTCCTCTTTGCTCAGCGTCTTTGGCACGTACACGCTGATGTGAACCACAAGGTCGCCGTTGCCATGTCCGTATCCTTGTACTGGTGGCAATCCTTTTCCTCTCAGTCGGAGAGCCTTTCCTGGTTGTGTGCCTGGTTCTATCTTTATCTTTACCTTGCTTCCGCTTATTGTTGGTATCTCTACCTGTCCTCCGAGAGCTGCTGTAGGGAAGTCGAGCAGTAGGTTGTAGATGAGGTCTTGTCCATCGCGAACGAAGGTGTCGTTAGGTTCTTCCTCGATGAACACCTGTATGTTTCCTGCTATGCCGTTGTGTATTCCAGCGTTTCCTTTGCCTTGAACGTTTACTACCATTCCTTCGGCAACACCTGCGGGGATATTTATCTCCACCACTTCTTCGCCTTTTACTACGCCACTGCCTCCACAAGCCTTACACTTGTTCTTGATGACCATTCCTTCGCCTTCGCAGGTAGGACAGACGCTCTGTGTCTGCATCATGCCGAAGAGGCTCTGTGTGGTGCGTGTTACTACTCCGCTACCGTGGCATGTAGGACACGTTTCCTTACCGCTGCCGTCTTCTGCTCCGCTACCGTGGCAATGTGAGCACTTCACATCTTTTTTTACCTTGAACTTCTTAGTAACGCCAGTGGCTATTTCTTCGAGTGATAGTCTTACTTTCAGTCGGAGGTCAGACCCACGATGCTGTGCTGGTCTTCCGCCACGCTGTCCGCCGAAGCCTCCTCCGAAGCCTCCGCCATGCCCACCGAACACATCGCCAAACATAGAGAAGATGTCGTCCATGCTGAAGCCACCGCCGAAGCCTCCTCCGAAGCCTCCTGCGCCTCCGCCCATTGGTCCGTTAAATCCGAACTGGTCGTATTGCTGTCTTTTCTGCTGGTCGTGCAGTACGTCGTATGCCTCGGCTGCTTCTTTGAATTTCTCTTCCGCCACTTTGTCTCCAGGGTTGCGGTCGGGATGATATTTTATGGCTATCTTTCTGTATGCCTTTTTTATCTCGTCTTCAGATGCGTCTTTGCTTACGCCAAGCACCTCGTAGTAGTCTCTTTTCTCTGCCATATTTCTCTTTTTATTGTCCTACAGCCACTTTGGCGTGTCTGATGACTTTGTCGTTCAGCGTGTATCCCGTCTGTACGCAGTCGAGCACTTTCCCTTTCTTATCGTCGCCCATCCCTGGCACCATAGCCACTGCTTCGTGGTAGTCGGTGTTGAAGTCGGCATCTTTTGTTTCTATTTTGCTCACACCAAGGGATGTCATACATTTCTCGAATTTCTGGAATATGAGTCTCATGCCTTCTCTTAGTGCTTCTACGTCGTCAGATTTTTCTGCATTGGCGAGAGCTCTCTCCATGTCGTCCATTACGGGCAATATGGCAGATACTGTTTTCTCTGCACCATTGAGCAAGAGTTCTGTCTTTTCTTTCATTGTCCTCTTGCGGTAGTTGTCAAATTCAGCCACGCTGCGCAGGTATTTGTCTTTCAGCTCTGCAATCTGCTCCTGTGCTGCTTCCAGAGGGTCTTTCTCCTCTTCTTTTTCTTGCGCTTCGGCATCGTTGGCTTCTTTTTTGTCTTCTGCCGCAGTATCGTTGTTTAGGTTCGTTTCCGAATCTTTCAGTTCTTCTTGTTCTTTCTTTGTATCTTTTTCTTTGCTCATAGTAACAATCTTTGTTTTTCTTTGCTATTAGCAAATATCTTGCCAATTATTGTTGTGGCTGCCAATTATTCGTACATTTTGGCTCTTTGCTCTTTGAGTTGCTCGTCGTAGATGTAGTCGTCATACTGCGTGAGCTTGTCTATCGTACCCTTTGGCGTTAGCTCTATGATACGGTCGGCAACGGTTTGTATGAACTCGTGGTCGTGGCTGCTGAACAGGATGTTGCCCTTGAAGCCTACGAGGTTGTTGTTGAACGCCTGAATGCTCTCGAGGTCGAGGTGGTTTGTTGGTGTATCGAGGATGAGGCAGTTGGCGTTTTTCAGTTGCATACGTGCAATCATACAGCGCATTTTCTCTCCTCCGCTCAATACGTTTACCTTCTTGAGCACCTCTTCGCCACTGAACAACATTCTGCCGAGGAAGCCTTTCATTGCCACTTCGTTGCCTTGTCCGAACTGACTGAGCCAGTCTACGAGGTTCATGTCGCTCTGGAAGAATTCGGTGTTGTCGAGGGGTAGATATGCTGTTGTTATGGTTACGCCCCATTTGAAGGTGCCTGCTTCAGCCTCTCGGTTGCCGTTTATTATCTCGAAGAGGGCGGTCATAGCCTTTGGATTGTGGCTGAGGAATACTACCTTTTGCCCTTTCTCTATGTTGAAGCTTACGTTGTCGAATAGCACTGTGCCGTCGGTGTCAACGGCTTTCAGTCCTTCCACTTCAAGTATCTGGTTTCCTGGCTCTCGTTCCATCTGGAATATGATGCCTGGATATTTGCGTGATGAGGGGCGTATCTCCTCTACGTTGAGCTTTTCGAGCATCTTCTTGCGACTCGTTGTCTGCTTGCTCTTTGCCACGTTGGCAGAGAAGCGGCGTATGAATTCCTCCAGCTCCTTGCGCTTCTCCTCGGCTTTCTGTCGCTGGTTCTGCTGCTGGCGTAGTGCGAGCTGCGAACTCTCGTACCAGAAGGAGTAGTTTCCTGCGAATACGGTAACCTTTCCGAAGTCGATATCCACGGTTTGTGTGCTTACGGCATCGAGGAAGTGGCGGTCGTGGCTCACTACGAGTACTGTCTGCTCCACGTTGCTCAGGTATTCCTCAAGCCACTGTACGGTGTCGAGGTCAAGGTCGTTGGTAGGCTCGTCGAGCAATAGGTTGTCTGGATGTCCGAACAAAGCCTTTGCCAGCATTACGCGCACCTTCTCCGTGTTGGATAGCTCGCTCATCATCTTCTGCTGCATGTCCTCCTTTATGCCAAGGTTCGACAGTAGCTGTGCTGCATCGCTCTCAGCGTTCCATCCGTCCATCTCTGCGAATTTCATTTCAAGGTCGGCGGCACGGTTGCCATCCTCCTCGGTCATCTCTGGCTTGTTGTATAGAGCTTCGCGTTCTTTCATGTTCTGCCACAGTGGCTCGTGCCCCATGAGCACGGTGTCCATCACGCTGTATGCGTCGTATTTAAAGTGGTCCTGATCGAGCACAGAGAGGCGTTCGCCTGGTCCGAGCTCCACGGTGCCTTTGTTAGGCTCCAGCTCTCCGCTGATGGCTTTGAGCAGTGTGGATTTTCCTGCACCGTTGGCACCTATTACACCATAGATGTTTCCGTTAGTGAACTTGATATTGACATCTTTGTAGAGAACTCTCTTTCCGAATTGGATAGCGAGGTTGGTTACTGTAATCATTTGTCTTTATACCTTATTATATATTATATGCGTATATTGTTCATTGTCTGCAAGTGGTTTTTGCCTATTGTGTATGTTGCGTAAAATGGACAATAGGGCAAAATCCGTTGCAAAGTTACTCTAAATTATTGATATATAGAAATAATAGAATAGATATTCGTTTATTTCTGTATATATTTTTGTTTTTGTAGTATTGTCTGTTCCTGTATGCTAACAATAAAAACACTCTTTCATCTGGCAAAAGAGAAAAGGAGTGGAATACAAAATTGTTTCCAAAAGTCCAAAAGGTCCAAAAGGTCCAA
>CAVKAH010000123.1:0-6627 GCA_963654095.1 Oscillospiraceae bacterium | reverse complement strand
TGTTGCCGTTGATACACCTACTGCTATGATAGCAATAGGTATGGCAGCCTCAAATACCTGACCTACCTTTAGTCCAAGGTATGCCGCAGCTGCTGAAAAAAGCATCGTCATGAGGATTCCCCACGTTACTGACCATAAGTTAACCTCAGGATATACCTTCTTCGGACTCATTATCGGCTCGTAGGTCTCTCCCTCTTTTAGCTCTCTGAACGCATTGTCAGGGAGCTGCATGTTTTCGTTTTTCTCCATTATTCTTTATCTTTTTATAATTTTTCTATCAGTTCTTCCATTCCTGCGGATGCACCTTTCACTATCTGATGTATATCATGCGGACCACCAGAGCGGGTTGGCTTTGGGTCGATAAGATATACGGGGGTGCCTGGTTTTACATATTCTATAAGTCCTGCAGCGGGATATACATTTAAAGATGTACCTATTATAATAAAGATATCTGCCGACTGCACCTCCTCTATTGCTGGCTCTATCATAGGCACACTCTCACCAAAGAATACGATGAAAGGGCGTAGTAGCGAACCGTCTCCTGCCTTCTCGCCATGCGAAACAGTAAGGTTAGGAGCAGCAAGAGTCTTTATAAAATGTGGATTATATGGGTCTCTTGAGGAGCAAACCTTCATCAATTCACCATGAAGATGTATGACATTCTGGGAACCAGCCATCTCGTGAAGGTTGTCCACATTCTGGGTAACAACGCAAACATCATATTTTTCTTGCAGCTTTGCCACCAATTCGTGCCCACGATTAGGCTTTGCCGCCACCAGTTTTCCACGGAGCATATTATAGAAATCATTAACATAATCAGGGTCTGCCTCCCATCCCTCATGCGTTGCGACACGACTTACAGGATAATTCTCCCATAATCCGTCGGCATCACGGAATGTACTAAGACCGCTCTCTGCCGACATTCCCGCACCTGTTAATACTACTATTTTCTTCATACTTTTATATTCTTAAAATTCAGAAAATACTTTAACAATGCACAAAATTAGCGTTTTTTCTTTAATACTATGCACTTAGTCAGATAAAAGTAGTAACTTTGTGCGCTTTGAAAGTATACTTTACGAGTAATAAGTATATATATTTAAATAGTATAAGTTAATTTTTAAACAACAAAGACAAGTAAATGGATAAAGTAAGCTACGCCCTTGGGTTGGGCATTGGCCAGCAATTGGCACAGATGGGCGCATCTGATTTGAATATTGATGACTTTGCAACAGCAATCAAAGATGTTATTAACGGCAACGAACTCAAGGTTTCGCATAAGGATGCCCAGACTATCGTGCAAGATTACTTCCGTAAGCAGGAGGAGCGCATCAATGCTCAGCGTGCTGAACAAGGTAAGGTAGCTAAAGCTGAAGGCGAGGCTTATCTTAAAGAGAATGCCAAGAAAGAAGGTGTAGTAACCTTGCCAAGCGGACTGCAATATATGGTTCTTACTGAAGGAAACGGAAAGAAGCCAAAAGCTACAGATAAGGTGAAATGCCACTATGAGGGCTTCCTCATCAACGGACAGGTATTCGACAGCAGCGTACAGCGTGGTGAACCAGCCGTTTTCCCTCTTAATCAAGTTATTGCAGGATGGACTGAAGGACTGCAACTCATGCAGGAAGGCGCAAAATATCGCTTCTTCATTCCTTATATCCTTGCTTACGGCGAAAGCGGAGCTGGTGGCTCCATCCCTCCATACGCCACATTGATTTTCGATGTAGAGCTTATCGAGGTTCTGTAATTCCCAATAAAACAACAATAACAAATAAAGAACAATGAAGAAAGTAACATTAATCGCTGCAGCAGCATTTGTTGTTGCAAGTTTCGGTTTCGCTTCTTGCGGTAAGTCAACTCCTAAGGCAGACCTCAAGAACAATGTAGACTCTTTGAGCTATGCCATAGGTATGGCACAGACACAAGGACTGAAAGATTATTTAGTAAGCAACCTTGGCGTAGACACCGCATACATCGACGAGTTTATCAAAGGACTCAACGAGGGCGCAAATGCAGGCGACGACAAGAAGAAGGCAGCTTATTATGCAGGTATCCAGATTGGTCAGCAGATTTCAAACCAGATGGTTCGTGGCATCAACCATGAGTTGTTCGGTGAAGACTCTACCAAAACTATCTCTCTAAAGAACTTCATGGCTGGCTTCATCAGCGGTACTACAGGCAAGAAGGGTCTTATGACCGTTGAGCAGGCACAGGAAGTAGCTCAGCGCAAGATGCAGGAGATAAAGGACGAGAGCATGGAAAAGCAATACGGTGCTTATAAGAAGCAGAACGAAACCTTTATTGCTAAATATAGCAAAGGTGCTGATGTAAAGAAGTTGAAGGGTGGCGTATGCTACAAAGTCCTTACCGAAGGAAAGGGCGAGAAACCTGTATCTTCATCTACAGTTAAGCTTATGTATGAAGGAAAGACTATCGATGGCAAGGTATTTGACAGCAGTTTCGAGCGCAATGAGCCAGCAACATTCCAGGTAAGTCAGGTTATTCCAGGATTTACAGAGGCTCTTTTAAACATGCCAGTAGGTAGCACATGGGAGGTTGTTATACCTCAGAACCTTGCTTATGGCTCTCGCGATCAGGGCAATATCAAGCCTTTCTCAACACTTATCTTTAAGATTCAGCTCCTCAGCATCGAGAAAAGCGAGCAGAAGGCAGATGCCGGACAGCAGATGACACCCGAGCAGAAGGCTAAGCTTGAGGCAGCTATTAAGGCGGCACAAGCAAAACAGAAATAAAGATATTTAATGTTTAGAAGGTTGGAGAAACGTTTTTCAAATGCGATTCTCCAACTTTCGCTATAATATAATAAGGTATAAAAGATGAAAAAGATTTTATTACTTGCGCTCGCCGTTATAGCAAGCGCCACTCTAACTACAGCAAATGCTGCAAAAAAGGAGAAGAAGAACAAGAAGGAAGCTACACCTGTAGAGACGATAACACTAAAGACATCTTCCGACACCCTGAGCTATGCTGCTGGTAAATTCCATACCGACGGCCTCTTACCATTCTTGAAACAGAGATATGGAGTGGAAGAAAAAGACATGGATGAAGTAATCCGCGGTGTTGAAGATATGCTCAAACTAGGCATCAACAACAAGACTAAGGCATACACAGCAGGTATGCAGATAGCACTCATGGTGGACGAGAACATGATTACATATAGGAAGCGTGAGTTTGAAAACTATAAGGATTCTATCAACGCAGACCTATTTAACAAAGGATTTGTCGCATCTTTGAAGAAAGATAACACCGTTCTTGCTGACTCTATCGCTAAGGATTATTTCGGCAAAGCTATTGACAACAACAAGAATATCAATAACCAGAAGAATAAAGAAAACGGTGAGAAATTCCTTGCAGACAATGCCAAGAAAGAAGGCGTAGTTACACTTTCTGATGGCTTGCAATACAAGGTGATTACCGAAGGAACGGGTGCTAAGCCTACAATAACTGACCGTGTGGTAGTGAAATATGAAGGAAAAACTATCGACGGAAAGGTATTTGACAGTAGCTACAAACGTAATCCGCAGACAACAACCTTCGGAGTTACTCAGGTTATCAAGGGTTGGACAGAGGCTCTGCAACTAATGTCTGTAGGCAGCAAGTGGGAAGTTTACATCCCTTACGACCTTGCTTATGGAGAGCGCGGTGCAGGACAGGACATCAAACCTTATTCAGCACTTATCTTCACAGTAGAGCTTGTTGACATTGAGAAGCCTGCTGCAAAGACAGAAACAAAGGCTGAGGAGAAAGCAAGCACTAAAGTGGCTACTGCAAAAAAGACAGTAAAGACAAGAAAGAAATAAGAAATGGGCATCATAAAGCTACATCTATAAGGATTTAAGAGGAACGCAACAAAACGTTCCTCTTATTTTTTATTATAACCATCAATATTGCCAATTTGACAAATAATAACTATTTTTTATTATCAAATTGTTGTACGTGTTGTAAAAAAACACTACTTTTGCTTACTCTTTGTATGTCAAACTACTTTCAAACCATAAGAAATTATGTACAGAATAGTAACACAAGCAACAAAGAGCCTACAATAAAGACTAAAATAATCCAAGAAAAAGAAAACAAAACAATATGGAGAGAATAGACAGACTTGACAAAAAGATACTCAGTATCTTATCAAAAAACGCAAGAATGCCGTTTAAAGACGTAGCGGCAGAATGTAACGTTTCACGTGCAGCAATACACCAGAGAGTGCAGCACCTTACCGAAGACGGAGTGATTACAGGTAGCAAATTTGATGTTGACCCTAAGAGTCTCGGGTTCTCCACATGCACTTACGTTGGCATTACACTAGAAAAAGGAAGCATGTACAAATCTGTTGTTGAACAGCTGGAGCATATTCCAGAAATCGTGGAGTGCCACTTTACAACAGGTCCTTATACTATGCTCGTGAAGCTATACGCAAAAGACAACGGACAACTTATGGACCTCTTGAACAACCAGCTACAGGAAATACCTGGCGTAGTGGCAACAGAGACGCTTATCTCACTAGAGCAGAGCATCAAGAGAGAAATACCTATAGCATCGAAAAATATAGAACCCGTAAAGAAAAGAAGGTCTAAGGCTGACGTCGATGATATAGAATAAGCATACAATTTATAAGACCTATAAGTATAATATTATAAACGTAGATTTGAAGACGTGGAACCATTTGATTTCCAGTCGCATTTAAACGGCATATATAAAACATATCCAGAGGCAAAGAAGAAACCGCTGATTGGTATCACGGGTAATTTTGCCTCTGGCAATACGTCTATAGCAGAACCTTACTACATGCAGATAGTTAAGGCGGGAGGTGTACCTGTCATCATTCCACCCGTAAACGACGTAGACGCTATAATAAACACTCTTGATAATATCGACGGACTTATGCTCTCAGGAGGTGGCGACTTTAATCCGCTATGGTGCGGAGAAGAGCCTCTGCCAACCCTACATAGCATCAACTCACACCGCGACTTACCAGAGCTACTTACCGTACAACTGGCATACAATAGACAGCTCCCGATGCTCGGTATCTGCCGAGGTATACAGACCTTAGCTATGGCTTTAGGAGGGAAAGTAAGGCAAGATATTGATACTGCGGGTACGGATGACACAGAGTTTAAAGTAACAGAAAGGATCAAGCACAGCCAAGATACGGAGTGGAAAGGAGAGCCTACACATTCTGTAAAGATAGACACAAACTCCGTTTTATATACTATATATAATAAGGAGAAGATATATGTAAACTCCTTCCACCACCAAGCTGTAGGCAACTGCGGTAGGCGTTTGAATATGTCAGCTTGCGCTCCAGATGGTGTAATCGAAGCCATAGAAAGTAGCGAATATAAATCTATCCTCGGCGTGCAGTGGCATCCAGAATGGCTTGGAGACGACGGATTGCATCTTTTCGAATGGCTTGTTGAAAGGGCAAGAGAATTTTGCAAGGCAAAAGAAATACACAATAAGATTGTTACCCTCGACTCTCATTGCGACACACCTATGTTCTTTCCTGAAGGAATACGCTTTGATTGGCGAGACAACAGGATACTTGTAGACTTGCATAAGATGACCGACGGAAGGCAAAGTGCCGTTACTATGGCTGCCTATCTACCACAACCGAAGGCAGAACAGCAGTTCTGCGAGGTGGCACCATTTAGTGTGGACGGTCCTACGGAATATGCTGACCTTATTTTCGACAAGATAGAAGACATCGTAAACAAGAACAATAAGGTTGTTTCTATAGCAAGAACTCCTGCCGACCTGTATAACGACAAGCGACAAGGACGCAAATCTATCATGCTCGGCATAGAGAACGGACTTGCTCTGAACCACGATATCACAAACGTGGAACATTTTGCCAAGAGGGGCGTGGTATACATCACGCTTTGCCATAATGGCGATAACGACATCTGCGATAGTGCGAAACGTAGCGAAAACACTAATAATGGTGTGAGCGATTTCGGTGCTGAGGTTATCAGAGAGATGAACAGATGTGGAATAATGGTAGACCTTAGCCATGCTGGAGAGAAGAGTTTTTATGATGCACTCGACATTAGTTCTACTCCGATAGTATGCAGCCACAGCAACAGCAAGGCTCTTTGTGATGTTCCTCGTAACCTTACAGACGAGCAACTGCAGGCTCTGGCACAGAAAGGAGGCGTGGCACAGATAACTCTCTATGATGGTTTCTTGCGCAATGACGATAGGGAAGCGAGCATAATGGATGCCATTGACCATCTGGAACACGCCATTGACGTTATGGGAATCGACCATGTAGGCATCGGAACAGACTTTGATGGCGACGGTGGAGTATGTGGTATTGCCGACTCATCAGAACTAATAAACTTCACTATCCAGCTACTTCGACGCAGATATTCGCATAGCGACATAGAGAAAATCTGGGGAGGAAACTGGCTCAGAGTAATGTCGCTCGTACAGAACAGTAGACGATAAACTTCAAAACATGTAATAAGAAATGAATTTTACAATGAAAAAAATTATTTTATTTTCCATTCTAACGACATGTATCTTATCTATGTTTTCATGTAAAAGTTCCAAGAAGACGGAAAGCGACAGTGAGAATACGGTTGCTGTAGGCCCAGAATTTAATGC
>CAVKAH010000122.1:0-6769 GCA_963654095.1 Oscillospiraceae bacterium | reverse complement strand
CTGCAATAAAAATGAATAAATTCATTTTGTATTGCTCTCGATTTGCACTACCTTTTGATAAGGTAGGCTGCATCTCAATAAAGCAAAATATAAAACAAGTTTTATTTTGCATTATATCCGATTTGCACTACCTTTTGATAAGGTAGGCTGCATCTCTGCAATAAAAATGAATAAATTCATTTTGTATTGCTCTCGATTTGCACTACCTTTTGATAAGGTAGGCTGCATCTCAATAAAGCAAAATATAAAACAAGTTTTATTTTGCATTATATCCGATTTGCACTACCTTTTGATAAGGTAGGCTGCATCTCTGCAATAAAAATGAATAAATTCATTTTGTATTGCTCTCGATTTGCACTACCTTTGCAGAAAAATAAGAGATGAGACATACATACAATCATAATATCAACGAGTATACACACTACGAGGTGATGCAAGACGACACGCTGCTAAACTTCCTTCTAAACAACGTGGCGGAGAGTCGCTCCAAAATTAAAGCCACCCTACAGGGCAGGGGGATTAAGGTGAACGGCAAGACCGTTACGCAGTTCGACTTCCCGCTACAAAAGGGTACGAAGGTTGACGTGAGCAAGACGAAGCGCAACAACGATAAGCTGAAGAGTCGCTACGTGAAGATTGTGTACGAAGACCAGTATCTCGTTGTTATAGAAAAGAATATCGGCATACTGTCGATGGCTGCTGGGCATAGGTCGCTCAACGTAAAGGCTGTGCTCGACGATTATTTCAAGAAGACTCGCCAGCGCTGCACGGCTCATGTGGTGCACCGCCTTGACCGCGACACCAGCGGACTGATGATTTATGCCAAGGATATGGAGACGGAGCAGATACTGGAGCACAACTGGCACGACATCGTGTTCGACCGCCGATACGTGGCAGTGCTCAGCGGAGAGATGGAGGACGATGAGGGTACGATAGAAAACTGGCTTAAAGACAACAAGGCATACGTTACCTATTCGTCGCCCGTAGACAATGGCGGAAAATACGCCATAACACATTTCCGTACGCTCGACCGCACAACGGAGCACAGCCTTGTAGAGTTTAAGCTCGAGACGGGCAGGAAGAACCAGATACGCGTACACTCTGCCGACATGGGGCACCCCGTGTGCGGAGATATAAAATACGGAAATGGCGATGACCCCTTGCACCGCCTCTGTCTTCACGCCTATATGCTGTGCTTCTATCATCCGGTAACACGTCAGCCGATGGAGTTCCAGACAATGATACCGGCGCAGTTCAGGCACGTTTTCAAAGGGTAAGGAAATAAAAAGTAAATGAGAAAAAAGAATGGAAATGGATAATTTTGGATATTACGTATTTTGTATCATAGCCTTCGTGGTGGCGTTCTTCTTGATAAAGAAGATAGCGGGCTGCATGATAAAGACTGTCATTATGGCAATAGTGGTAGCTGTGCTTGCCGCTGTATATTATTTATATTTCAAATAGGCTTGTTGATAGGGGTGTAAGAAAACGCGGATAGGCTGACGAGTTGTATTGTCTGCCTGTCCGCTAATATAAATATGTGCATTTTTAATACTCCGTCTTGTCGCCCTTGTCCATCCACATACGGAACGCCTTGCTCGCCTCGTCGCGCAGCAGAATCTCCGACGGCTTGTCGCGCCTGTCTGGAGACAGTTCAAGCTCCTTGTATATAAAGTCATCGTCAAATCCTATCGCGGCAGCGTCCTTGCGGTCGTTGGCATAGAAAATCTTGTCAAGATGAGCCCAGTAGATAGCGCCGAGGCACATCGGGCACGGTTCGCACGAAGTGTATATCGAGCATCCGGAGAGGTCGAAGGTATTAAGTTTTGCGGCAGCCTTACGTATGGCGGAAACCTCGGCATGGGCGGTAGGGTCGTTATTCAGCGTAACACAGTTTGACGCCTCGGCGACAATCTCGCCGTCTTTAGCGATAACGGCGCCGAAGGGGCCGCCTCCGTTCTTCACACTCTCTTCAGAAAGCCTGATGGCTCTGAGCATAAGTTCTTTGTCGTTCATGATTATAATCCTTTCCAAATGTTATTTTCATTGTAAGTATTGTATTTTTGCGCTAAGTTATCCAAATAAATTGTATTATCAAAATAAAACAGCTAAATTCGCAGTATGATTTTTTATTTGTCGGGAACCGGGAATACCAAATGGGTGGCAGAGAGACTTGCCGCTTCGTTGGACGAAGAAGCCGTAGACGTGGCAAGCGTTATGCACAGGGATATAGAAATCAGCGATAGCGAGTATCTCGGTTTCTGCTTCCCCATACACGGCTGGCGTGTGCCAAGCTTGATGCTCCAGTTTATAGATAATCTTGACGGGCAAGCGGTAGTGCGAAACAATCCCTTTGTCTTTGCTGTATGTACAGCAGGCGACACGATAGGCGAGGCGATGGATAGGTTTTCTGAACGCATATCGAAGAAAGGAATATCGCTGAGAGCAGCGTATGGCGTTAGGATGCCCAACACGTATGTAGGCATGCCGTTTATGGATGTCGACAGTAAGGAGGTGCAGACGGCTAAGCTCAAGGAGGCAGAACATAGAGTGGCTAAGATTGCCGAACAGATAAAGGAGCGTTGCGAAGTAACCGACTTGAAATATGAGGGTAGGTGGCGGAGGATAAACAGTAGATGTCTTGGTGCGCTGTTTACTAATTATCTCGTTACGGATAAGCTGTTCTCTGTTGATGAGTCGCTGTGTGTGAAGTGTGGCAAGTGTGCTGCCGTATGCCCTGTAGACAATATCCGAGGTGGAGTAGGCGAGGCTCCACTGTGGAAGCACAATAAAAAATGTATGACGTGCTTCGCCTGTTATCATTATTGTCCGAAGCATGCCATACAATATGGTTGGATGACGAGGGGAAAAGGTCAGTACCACTTTCCTAACGCTCCTCAGGAAGAGTGATTTCTCCCCTTAGGCTCTTGTTCATCTTTTGTCTTACGATGTTAGCATCGTTATAGTGCCCCTGCAGGAACATCAGTTTCGTTAGCGCACTCTCTACCGTGCTGTTGTGTCCGCTTATCACTCCCATGTTCTTTAGTTGGAAACCAGTGTCGTATCTACCCATCTCTACAGTTCCCTCAGCACACTGACTGATGTTTACCACCGTTATTCCGCGGTTAGTTACCTCTTTCAGCAGGCGCATGAGCCACGGCATGTGGGGAGCGTTTCCGCTACCATAGGTTCTCATCACGATAGAGCGAAGCTCGGGTGCATCAATGAGATGACGTACGATACTCTCCTGTATCCCAGGGAAAAGCGTAAAGACTACGGCATTCTGGTCTAAGGCGAAATGCGGAACCAGCGGCATCGTATAGTCGGGTTTCAATATATGTTCCTCATGATAGATGATGTTTACACCAGCATCTCCGAGGTGAGGATAATTAAACGACTCGAAGGCATTGAAACCATCGGCATTAGTCTTCGTAGCCCTATTGCCCCTCAAGAGCTGACCACTGAAATATATACATACCTCTGGCACGATAGGTGTGCCGTCGTCGTGATGGGCAGAGGCAATCTCTATACTTGTTATAAGGTTCTCCTTGCCATCGGTGCGCAACTGTCCGATAGGGAGCTGACTACCAGTCAGGATGACGGGCTTGGTGAGGTTTTCAAGCATGAAAGACAAGGCGGAAGCAGTAAATGCCATAGTGTCGGTGCCGTGCAGAATTACGAAGCCATCGTATTTGTCGTATCTGTCAGCGATAATTCTGACAAGCTGCGACCATAGTCTTGGCGACATATCGCTCGAGTCGATGGCAGGCGTAAACTGGTAAGTGTCAATACCTGTTTCCAAAGTGGCAAACTCGGGTAGACAACCCACGAGGTGGTTAAAGTCGAGAGGTTCCAGCACACCAGTAACGGGGTTACGCCCCATACCTATTGTCCCGCCAGTGTAAATAAGCAAGACCCTGTCGGTACGAGTGGCTATCTGCTGTGAAGAAATATTGTCCTTCATATATATTAAAAACTCCTTTTTTTGTTTTGATAGTGCAAATATAATTTAAAAATATATGAAATCAAAAAAAATACCGTATATTTGCAGTACTTATAAGAAAACAAATTACATATTATAGATAAACACTTAAAATAACGAAAAACATGAAGCAATTTATGGACGAAAACTTCTTGCTTGACACAGCGACAGCGCAAGATCTTTTCCACAATCATGCGGCTAAAATGCCTATCATCGACTATCACTGTCATTTGATACCAGAAATGGTTGCCAACGACCACAAGTTCAAGAGCATTACTGAGTTGTGGCTTGGTGGAGACCACTATAAGTGGCGTGCTATGCGTACAAATGGCGTTGACGAGAAATACTGCACAGGCAAAGATACATCAGACTGGGAGAAATTCGAAAAGTGGGCAGAGACAGTGCCATACACATTCCGTAACCCATTGTACCACTGGACACACCTCGAGCTGAAGACAGCCTTCGGTATCGACAAGCTCCTAAGCCCAAAGACAGCACGTGAGATCTTCGATGAGTGTAACGAGAAACTGCAGCAGCCAGGCTATACCGCACGTGGCTTCATGCGTCGTTACAACGTAGAGTGCGTATGTACAACAGACGACCCAATCGACGACCTGCGCTATCATAAGCAGACTCGTGAGAGCGGTTTCGAGATAAAGATGATACCTGCATGGCGTCCTGACAAAGCTATGAACATCGAGAAGCCAGACTTTGCTGAATATGTAAATAAGCTCGGAGAGGTAGCTGGAGTTACAATCAGCAAATTCCAGGATATGGTAGACGCATTGCAGAAACGCCACGACTTCTTCCATGAGAACGGCTGCCGCCTATCAGACCACGGTATCGAGGAGTTCTACGACGAGCCATATACAGATACACAGATAGAGACAATCTTTGAAAAAGCTATGCGTAAGCAGCAGCTCTCAGCACAAGAGATACGTCAGTTCAAGCACTGCATCCTTCACATCTTTGCAGAGCAGGACTACGCAGCAGACTGGACACAGCAGTATCACTACGGAGCAATTCGCGATAACAACACACTGATGTATGACAAGCTCGGTGCTGACACAGGTTTCGACTCAATCGGAGAGTTCACTACAGCAACAGCAATGAGCCATTTCTTGAACGAACTCAACAAGGAAGGCAAGTTGACACGCACAATCCTTTACTGCTTGAACCCATGTGCTAACGAGGTTATAGCAACAATGCTCGGTAACTTCCAGGATGGTTCATGCCCAGGAAAGATACAGTTTGGTTCAGGATGGTGGTTTAACGACCAGCTCGACGGTATGACACGTCAGATGAACGCCCTCTCAGTACTTGGCTTGTTGAGTCGCTTCGTAGGTATGCTCACCGACAGTCGTTCATTCCTGTCATATCCACGTCATGAATACTTCCGTCGTTTGCTCTGCAATCTGCTCGGTAACGACGTAGAGAAAGGCTTGCTTCCAAACGATATGGAGAGCCTCTCTCGTATGGTAGAGGATATCAGCTACAATAATGCACGCAACTATTTCAAGTTCTATTAATAAGCAGGTTTTATTAGTAAGCAAGTTCTGTTAATAAGTAAGTTTTATTAGTAGACAGCTTTTTATTAATAAATCAATTTTTTAATAAACGAATAGATATATTCCCTCTTTCTTCCTAATAATATAATAAGGTAGAGAGAGGGATTTTGTCTGTTTCATATTTTCATAATATAAGGGCATTACAATCAGCTAAAAGAATACAATAGATATGACAAACGTAAAAATAACAACATCCTTAGGAGATATAGTGGTAAAGCTATACGACGAAACACCAAAGCATCGCGACAATTTCATAAAGCTTGCTTCTACGGGATATTATGACAATGTGTTGTTTCATAGAGTGATACGCGACTTTATGATACAGACGGGAGACCCCGATTCGAAAGATGCACCAGCAGGCAAGCGACTTGGAACAGGAGGACCTGACTATACCATCGAGGCAGAGATAATGCCAGGATTAATACATAAGCGAGGAGCACTTGCTGCAGCACGCACAGGAGACGAGGTAAATCCAGAACGCCGTTCAAGTGGAAGCCAATTCTATATCGTATGGGGAAAGACATATAACAAGCAGCAAATAGGTCAACTGGCAAAACAATTGGATATGCAGATACAGCAGTCTATTTTCAACCAGTTGTGTGCAGAGCATCGCAGTGAGATAATGCAGCTACGCAAGGATCGTAACCGTGAGGGACTTATGGAACTGCAGAACGAACTCGAGGCAGAGACATACGCAAAGTTTCAGTCAATGCCTGACAAGGGACTTACAGAAGAACAGAAAACCGCTTATACCACTATCGGCGGAACACCTCATCTCGACGGACAATACACTGTGTTTGGAGAGGTCGTAGAGGGGCTTGATATAGTAGAAAAGATACAATCCGTAAAGACCCAAGCAGCCGACAGACCATGCGAAGATGTGAAAATCATACATACCGAAGTTGTAAAATAGATATTAGGTTTGTTAATTAGATATTAGTTTGTGAAATATTTGCCAATATCAGAAAATAGGCTTATTTTTGCAAAAATTTAATCTAAATGTATTTTTGTGAGACGTATGAAAAAGATTCTCTTTCCTATATTAATGGCACTCGTTGTGCTTTCATTTTTTAGTTGTGGTAGCACAAAGAATGTACCATATTTCAAGAATATCGATACAATAAGCCTTGCTGCTTCAAAAGGATTGTATGATGCCAAGATTATGCCAAAGGACTGGCTTACGATAACTGTAAGCACCACAAACCCTAAGGCTGCAGCA
>CAVKAH010000121.1:0-6827 GCA_963654095.1 Oscillospiraceae bacterium | reverse complement strand
CCTGCTGCTCAGCAATAGGCTGACGAAGGTCGATAGGAGCACAACGAGCTACGTTTGCCTTAACTAATGGGTCGCTATCGTATGTGGTTCCACCAACGCCGTATTTATCTGCAACACGGAACTCCATACGTTCACGACGCTGTCCGTTAAATGGTTTGAAGCCCAACCATGTACATGTGTTGCCGTCCCAACCAGTAAGTGTCCATGTAGAAGGTGCACCTTGTATCTCTGAAGTGTTAGCTCCACCATCGAAAAGCATCCAGCGGCGCATATCGTCAAAGCGTTTTCCTTCATACGCCAACTCTATTTGACGCTCAAGAAGAACGGCACTCATACATGCTGCCTCATCGGATGTGAGGTTTGTAGGCAGACCATAATTGTTGCTTTCTGTATATCCTGCTCTTGCGCGAATCTTCTTTAACTGCTCAACAGCCTCTGTCAAATGACCTGCACCGCAAGCTGCTTCAGCATAGTTCAATAGTACTTCTGCATAACGAATCTCAATATAAGGTGCTGCACAGAATGAGAATGAACCATTTCTTGAACCAGAGTTGTAAGCATAGATAGCAGAACCAAGGTCGTAATCGCTAGTTCTCTTACGAACATAGATACCTTTCTTGTTCTTCAACAAGTTGTCTGCGCCATAAGCCTCACCACTCTCCACGTTGCCTTGGTCGTCGGCACTTGTGTACCAAACATAGTTCCAAAGAGCGTAGTTCTTACCATCTGAAGGGTTGTTGTTAGAGCCTCCCTGACTAGCATCGCCATTATATGTCCAGCGAACACCAGGGAAAGCGAACGTGCGGTAGAAGCGTGGGTCGCGGTTCATGAATGGATAGCTCTTCTCATAAGAGTAAGATGACTTCTCGAGCTTAGTATATGTCTCGCATGAAGAAGGCAATTTACCATCAGCCATAGGGAACATATCTACAAGCATTGCAGAAGCTTCATAGCCACCACCCTTGCCATTGTTGGTGTTATATGGGCGGATGCTGTTTTCCCAACGGTTGTTCTTTCCTTCATCGCTATCATCATCGTTGGTGTTGAAGAGAGCAACGAATACGTCTTCAACATTCTTTGTTTCGCCGAAAGGAGTGGCAAAAGCAGAACCATTGATATTGTTGCTGCCCATATAAAGGTCGTTGCCACAAGCGTTCAATACAGAGATGCTCTCTTTGATTGCTTGATAAGCAGCCTCCCAACGAGTCTTGTCGTTGGCTCTGTTGAACATAGGACTTGCCCAAAGTACCATTACTCTGCCTTTCAGTGCAAGAGCCGTACCAGATGTAACGCGTCCCCAGTTGTTTGAGTCCCATCCGCCATTTGTTGTGGCTGCTTTTAGCAAGTCGGCAGCTTTATCAAGGTCTTCAATGATAAAGTTAAAACAATCCTTTGCGGATGAACGTGGCGTGAATGAACTTGCGTCAGTGCTTTGCACATCTTTTACGATTGGCACACCGCCATACCATTTTACAAGCTGGTAATAGCACCATGCACGGAAGAAATAAACCTGTCCGAGCAACTTGTCTTTATTCTCTTTGCTCAATGTAGAGCTATTGATACCATTGATAACATCATTGATATTACGTATGCGACCCCATACATTTGAGAGGTGCTTCTGCTCGTTCTGGAAATAGTCTGGCACTTTATTACCGCTAATAGCATCCATTTCGTAAAGTGGGTTTACGAAACTTGTTTCGCTGCTGCTACTTATACCGCAATATTCTTCTGTCGCTTTCGACTGAACATCAGAATATATACCAGTACAGTTGTTGTTCCATGCTGCTACGGAGCTTGGGTTAGGCAGACATTCTCCATACACGGAGTTAACACGAAGTGTAGCACCTTCAATGTTGTTGTATACCTCAGGACCGAAGTTATCGGAATCTTTCTTGTCGTCAAGGAATGTCTCGCTGCATGATGCAAGAGCTGCGACAGTGAGTCCGATGCCGAATATTCTTATAATATTACTTTTCATCATAGTTTATCTTAGGAGTTATTAGAATGAAAGGTTTACACCGATTGTCCATTTGCGCAATGTTGGATAGCTTCCATAGCTACACATAGGATCGATGAAGTTGTCAGGATATGGGTTGTAGAAGCTAATTAGGTTCTGTCCTGTAATGTTTATTCTTGCACTCTGGACGCCAATCTTCTTGAACCAGTTGCCTGGAAGCTTATAAGCTAATGTAAGACGGCTGAGGGTAACGCGTGTGCCGCTTACCATCCAGTAGCTTGAGTTTGCTGCGTTTACATAAGCATAATCTGAGCTTGGGTTAGGCAATGAACCATTTCTGTTCTCTGAAACAACAACGTTTCCGCTACCATCAGTAATGTCCTGATATACAAAGATGTCATCTGGATTCCAGAATGAAGGCATGTTTGTAGCGTCTGTACCATAGTAAGCTTTAATTGCCTGACTTGGAATCATCGTTCTAGAGCCCCATGATGCTCTTAACTGAGCATTGATAGAAAGACCTTTCCACTCGGCAGAGATGTTAGTTGTAAATCCATAAGGATTGCTTGAACGATGAGAAAGACGTACTTTGTCGTATTCATCAACAATACCATCAGGACCTGCGTATGTGCCATCCTCGTTCATCTTGCCTCTTACATCTTTATATATAAGCATACCAGGACGCATATTGTCTACGGATTTACCCATATATGATGTGATGTTGTACTTCTTTACGTATTCCTGAATCTCTTGGAAGCTACGGAACATACCGATACATTCGTATCCCCACAATCCTACATCGCTGCGGCTGCCTTTCTGTACAGACTGGTAAATCTGCTCAGGGTTGGTGGCGAAGTCTGTCTTCAATACTTTATTGTCGCTATAACCGAAGTTTACGCCAATACGATATTTGAAGTCTTTTCCAATTTTGTCTCTCCATGTTACGCTTGCCTCATATCCCCAGCTGTCAACTTCTCCTACATTAGTATATGAAGAAAGTGTTCCTACAGTACCTGGCACTTCGCCAGAGAGGTTCATGAACATATCGCGGTTCCATGCACGATAAGCCTCAAGAGTAACGGCGAGACGACTATTCAATACGTTGAAGTCGATACCGAAGTTAGCTTTATAAGACTTGTCCCAATGCACATTCTCGTTTCTATCGGCATTGTTGTTGTCCATGCGCAACGACTGTCCGTTCTGCGTGATGTTAGTTCCGAATACGGCATTGTCTTTTGTCTTGTTCCAGATGCCGTAGTGCTGCATCCACTGCCAAGCAAGTGTATTATCACGACCTGTAAGACCGAATGATGCACGTATTTTCAAGAAGTCTACCCATGGAGCAACTTTCTTAAACCAGTTCTCTTCAGACATCACCCAACCAAGGCTGGCTGATGGGAATGTACCCCAACGGTTATTCTTTGCGAACTTTGTAGACGCATCTGCACGTAGCAAGAATTCTACAAGATATTTGCTTGCGTATGAGTAGTTAATACGTCCGATATATGAAAGGGAACCAGACTCGTAATGTGTCCACTGAGGAGCGTATGTTGTTTGTCCTGATGCACCATTAGATTGTCCATTTGTGAATGGATATGGGTCAGAAACTTGACCTTTCAACCACTCTGATTCGCTTTCTGCTTTCTCTATTGAGAATAGGGCATTAATGTCGTGCTCGCCAAACTTACGCTGGTATTGTGCTGTGAAGTTTATCTGATAGTTGTCTGCACGAGACATATCACGAGATAGGTAAGACATAGAACCATTATTCAATGTCTGTCCCTCAAAGTTTCCTTCTGCGTAATAAGCAGCAAGGTCTTCACCTCCAACAGGAGTGTAAAGGTGTGAACCGCTACCGAAACGGTTTGTCATCTTGTACAATGTGAACTGAGAACCATACTGGTTTGATTTGTCATTGTATATACTCTTAGAGTAAGAGAACTTCAGTTTCAAACCTTTCAGTATTTCATTCCAGTCAAAGTTGTATTCCAAACTACCGTTGATGTTTACGTTAGAAGTCTTATCCTCTGAGTAGTCGCCTTGGTTCTGCATCAAATCGTAGTTGTAACGCTGTGCTGCATTGCTTTCAGCGTTGCTTACGCCATAAGAGAAGATAGGTCTTCCGTCAACATATTCAGGAATATAGCGTGGACGATAGAGCAGACTGCGATAGTCGTTCTCTTGTCCTGAACTACCTAACTTGATATTTGGCGTCTGCTTATTTGAGTAATCACCGCTAACGCTCAAGTTTGCTTTCAAGTGTTTGCTTATCTTCACGTCAATGCCAGCACGATAGTTCCAACGGTCGTAGTCGAGCTTACCGAGGTTACCATCTTGGTCAAAATAAGAGATACCTGCAAAATAGTTAACCTTATCTGTAGCACCGCTAACGTTTACGCTATGCTGCTGAGTGAAACCAGTTTCCCAGTATTTGTCCAGCAAGTCGTAGTTTAGCTTCTTCATAGCTTCCAACTCGTCAGCTTGGAAGAGAGCCGTTGTACGGTTAAGAGAGGTGTTCGTAGGGTCTGCAGCTGCTGCAATGTTGTAGAAACGTCCGTAGTTGTATGCGCTAAGCATCTTAGGAGTAGACACTGCATCAGTGAAACCGAATGTTCCGTTATATGAGATGCGTGGTGTGCCCATCTTTCCTTTCTTAGTAGTAACCAATACTACACCGTTTGCGGCACGTGCTCCATAAACGGCTGCCGATGCATCTTTCAATACTGTGATGCTCTCTACCTCAGAAGGATCGAGGTTGTTGAAAGCCTGTGAACCAAGGTTCTGTCCGTCGGTAGTACCAATCTTTATATCGTTAGGATAGATATATCCGTCAATAACGAATAGAGGTTCACTCTGTCGGGTGTTACTTGTTATTCCTGCAATGTCGTTAGCATCACGTATTGTAATCTGTGCATTGCTGCCTACACGTCCGTCACCACCGCTAACGCTCACACCGTTCATCAATCCTGAGAGGGCATTAGCAAGTCCTGCACCAGAGATGTCTTGAATCTCATCCATAGGAACGGTAGAGATAGAACCTGTAAGGTGGGCTTTCTTCTGAGTGCCGTAACCTACTACAACTACCTCTTCAAGGTTCTGCGAGTCTTCTTTCAGTTGTACCTTTCCTCCAGGAGTTACTGTCTGTGGCAGATATCCTATATAAGAGATTGTAACCTTACTGCCTTTAGGTGCAGTAAGAGAATAGTTACCGTCGATATCGGTAATTACGCCCATATTGTCGCCTTTCTTGCCAACAATACGTACAGAGGCACCGATAATAGGGTCGCCATTCTGGTCAACCACGGTACCCTTTATAGTTTGTTCCTGCTGAGCGTAGATAGGTGTAGAAACCAATGCCATGCAGCCGAAACATAAACTTATCAAAGTTTTTCTTTTCATATTTAGTGTTTTTTATATCGATTATAAGTTAAGCCGTATGGCATTTATTCTGCAGAAGGTAGCCAGCGTGGGTCGCCAGTCTTATTGCTTACTTGTGCAGCTCCGCTGATTGTGAAGTCGCCGTTTGCTGCATCTTTAAAGCCAGGGTCTTCCTCGATAGCAGTACCGCTAAGGTCGTAAGTATCCACAATACCGCCAACGCTCTCAAACTCTCCGTTAAACATATATGTGTTATACGCTGTTATTGCAGATGAATATGAAGCTGGTCCACGTCCTGCGAGTATACGGCGTATCACTTGCTTGTTTCCGCAGTCTACAAAGATACATTTCTCAACATCGAAACAAGAACATTTCTGACCGCTGAAACCTCCGTAGTTTGCCCATTGTCCAGCTTTTGCTGTATTATAGAATGTACTATTTAGGAATTTTACCCAGCTGTTTTCATATCCAGCACGTGTAGCACGACCAGAGTTGTTATACTGTACGAAGTATTTAGCATCCGCATTGCCAGTATTCCAGAATGTAGAGTTGCTAATCTGCAGAGTGTTTGCAAATCCGCCCTTGAAATAGATTACGGCATTTCCGCTAACACTTGTTTCGCTGTTTAGGGTAAGATGAACAGTTGAATTGTTGATGACAAGGCTTTCCAAACAATATTTCACGTTGCCATCATAAATAAGGTTGTTGTTAACGCCAGTAAAGTTACATCCGTTGATAGTAACAGTTCCCTTGATGATGTAATAATCTCCTGTGCCCAAGATGCTCTCATCTGGTGTCTCGCTAAGAGATATTACAGGGTTAAGCGACTGTGATGCATCGATGTCAAGGTTCTTAAGAGAAAGTAATGTACCAGTCTTAATGCTTACCTTATCTGTATATACAATCTTCGCACGGTTTGTGGCATTTGTAGTACGCAATGTAACTCGTTTGTTGCCGAAGTCTATGTTGCTCGACAATGTATAGCTGCCTCCTGCTTCCAAATCATAGCAGAGCATCTCTGTTGCCCCATTGTCTGGAACAGGATTTTCTGTGAAGTATGTGCTAAGATCTGTACCTGTAGGTATGGTCTGGAATGTAGGAGAGAATGTGCTATATACCTTGTTTACATTCTCTGTTCCCTTGTTATTCAGCTTTTCGTTGTCAAGAACAGCAAGGCTAAGTTGGTAGTTTGTGTCTTCCAAACGTGTAGCTGCAAATGTGATGTTGTCGATGAGGGTGTCCTTTACAACCTCGTTGTTGTCCATGTTTGTCAGGACTGCATGATAGCCACCAGCACCTTCTACAACGGGCCATTTAAATACTTGTACAGAACCGTCGCTACTTGGTGTAACGGTAATTTCGTCAGCCGACGGAGCTTCAAGCTGAGCATTTCTCACGTTGCTGCCGAACTTTTCGCCTGTAAGGTCATCTTGCACGCAAGACATCATCGCGAATGTCCCACCAGCAAGACACAGCAAGCTTAAGCTTCTGC
>CAVKAH010000120.1:0-6833 GCA_963654095.1 Oscillospiraceae bacterium | reverse complement strand
AGAGCATCAACATCGGCTGGTTTTACTTGTTTCCAATATTCCATAAGTTCGGAAACACAGCAGTAGTCAACGTGGTAGCCAAGCACTTGCTCTGCACTTACTTTATCACCGTCGGTTACTGCAACATTGTTCATCTGGTCGCCGAAGCGTATGATAAGCATATCCTTGGCATCAGCAACGGCAGCTGCCACACGTGCCCATACTGCGATATGCTCTTGAGTCTTTTTTTCTTTCCAGTAGCCTACAACTACTTTGCGTGGCTTTCTGAGTCGAGAGCATATATGTCCGAACTCGCGGTCGCCATGTGCACTCTGGTTCAGGTTCATGAAATCCATATCCATGGTGTCCCATGGAATTTCTTGATTGTATTGTGTATGTAAGTGCAGGAGAGGCTTGTGAAGCATCTGCAGACCATGTATCCACATCTTTGCTGGAGAGAATGTGTGCATCCATGTGATTACTCCCACGCATTTCTCTTCGTTGTTTGCTGCCATCATTATCGACGCTACTTCTTTGTCGGAGTTAGCAGTTCCTTTGTAAACCACTTTTATAGGTATGATACCAGATGCGTTTAGCCCATCCACCATCTCCTGTGAATGTCCGTCAACAATCTTTACTGTCTCGCCACCATATAGTAACTGTGCTCCTGTAATCCACCAAAGTTCAAGATTTTCAAATGCTTTTATCATAGTTGTCTTTATTTTTGTTATAGAAAACCCTAAGGTTTAGGTCGTTTATGTTATATGTTAAGTTAATTAAGTTATATATTAATAAGGTGTAATCCTTATCTTTTCTTCTGTCCATAATAGGCATTAGGACCATGCTTCCTACTGAAATGCTTTTCAACGAGCAATGGATTCATTGTTGTCTGCGGATTTACGCAGAAGGAAACGAATGCCATCTTTGCCACTTGTTCCATGACAACAGAATTGTATACAGCCTGATCTGGGTCTTTTCCCCATGAGAACGGACCGTGGTTCTTTACGAGAACACCTGGAGTGTGTACATAATTGATGTTCTTAAATCTATTAACGATTACCACTCCAGTCTCCTTTTCGTATTCTGGCATCTGCTCAGCAATCATGTCCTCGGTGCATGGTATGCAGTCATGGAAATAGTCGGCGTGTGTTGTTCCTATATTAGGAATGTCTTTTCCTGCCTGTGCCCATGCTGTAGCATACGTAGAGTGTGTATGTACGATACCGCCGATTTCAGGGAAAGCACGATATAGCACAAGATGTGTAGGTGTGTCTGAAGAAGGATTTAGGTCGCCTTCCACCACCTTGCCTGTGTTAACATCAACGACAACCATGTCTGATGCTTTCATCTTGTCGTAAGAAACTCCAGATGGCTTAATAACCATAAGGTTTTTTTCTCTGTCTATGCCAGAAACGTTTCCCCATGTAAATATTACTAAGTTGTGCTTTACCAAATCAAGGTTAGCACGAAATACCTTTTCTTTTAGTTCTTCTAACATAATATAAATGCTTATAGTTTGAAACAAGGGTCGTCCTCGTATGCTTGTTTATTGAAACAATATAGGGCGGCTCCGCGTTTAGATGTTATCTTATCAATCTTATCCGTCTTCTCAATAAAGTCAATGGTCTTTATCTTCTTACGGAAGTTTCTCTTGTCAATCTCTTCACCAAGTATCGCTTCATATACGTGCTGTAGTTGTGTTAGAGTAAAAAGCTCTGGCAGTAGATTGAAGCTTAATGGTTCTGTTGATATTCTTCTTCGGAGTAGCATTATAGCCCTCATAACCATTTCGTTATGGTCGGAATATAACTTGGGAAGCTTTTCTACATCCATCCACTCTAGCTCATGCTCTTCTTGCAACTGCTTTGAGTAGTCTTTTACATTGATAAGAGCGCAATAGGCAACGGTGATTACTCTTTCTCCAGGGTCGCGGTTTACAGCTCCGAAGGCTCCCACTTGTTTCATGTAGAGATTGTCAAGACCTGTAAGGGCTTTAAGTGTACGATTAGCGGCATCGTCCAGGCTCTCATCTTCCTCTACAAAGCCTCCGTAGAGTGATAGTTCTCCACGTCCTGGGTCTATCTTCCTTTTACCAACAAGTAGTTTCAGCTTGTTGGCTTCAAATCCAAAGATGATGCAGTCTACAGACACATACATCCTCGAGTATTCTTTATAGAAATCAGTCATTGCTTATTGTTTTTATTCCGTCTGCCTTTTCAGACAGACGGATGTATATATACGTATATTTTTCTTTCTTACCAGAAGTAGATGTAGAAAGCAGCCGTGATAGCAAGTATTATTACGGAATGTATAATATCCCACTTTGTCCAGCTCGCCTTTGTTGCAGCTCTCTGCTCAGGTGTAGAGGTGCCGAATACAAGTCCTTGTATCTTTTCTTGTGAAGGTGCTTCTGTTGCCATACTTACAATTACTATCACAAGACAGCAAACAATGAGCATTACACCGCAGAAATATAGCCAGTTGAAATCATAGAATATTGCCTTGAACCAGTTGTCGGCAGCATCAGTAACATTACTGTAGTAAACCTTTGCACCAAGACGAGTAAGACCGATGATAATACCTGCAAGCAGTCCCCACATACCGCCTTTGGCAGAAGTTCTTTTCCAGCAGATACCAAGCAAGAATGCTGCAGCAATACCAGGGGCGAGAACGCTCTGCACATCTTGTAAGTAGTTGTATAAAACATTACCAACACTTCTCATGATAGGTATCCACAGAATACCGAGGATTACGATTACTACAGTGGCAATCTGTCCTATGCGTACAAGAGCTTTCTCTGATGTCTGAGGACGAAGACGCTTGTAGAAGTCAATAGTAAATAGCATTGCTGATGAATTGAATAGGGATGCCAACGAACTCATAAGTGCTGCAAGAATACCGCAAACTACAAGTCCCTTAAATCCAGCTGGCAACAACTTTGCAACGAGGGTAGGGAAGGCAGCATCGCTGATGGCGTTTCCTGCTGCATCAACAGGCAAGAAGCCACCGCCACTCTTTACGTTAAGGGCGTATGCAATCATTCCTGGAATCAAGAAGATAAATACTGGTAGCAGCTTGAGGTATGCTCCAAAGATTGTTCCTCTACGAGCTTCCTTTTCGTTCTTACCAGACAACACACGCTGTACGATAAACTGATCGGTACACCAATACCAGAAACCGATTACTGCAGAACCTACCAACGCACCGAGCCATGGATATTGAGGGTCGCGCAAATCACGCATTAGGTCTGTCATGTGGTCGCCATATTCGTTTACAGGTTCGGCTGAACATATTGTCATTACCTGATCCCATCCGCCTACGGCTTTAAGTCCGAGGACGAGAATAATAATAGAACCGAGAAGAAGAATAGGTGTTTGCAGAACTGAGGTGTAGAGTACGCTCTTCATTCCTCCGAATATAGTATACAGAGCAGTAATGACAACAAGTCCTATGGCTGCAATCCAGAAGAAATCAATACCCCAAAGTTCCTTTATTCCAAACACTTGCTGGAACACAAGACCACCCGCATATACCGTAACAGCTACTTTCGTCAGTACGTAACTAATAAGTGAGATAACGGAAAGTATCGTTCTGCTCTCTTTGTTGTATCTCCTTTCGAGGAATTCGGGCATAGTGTAAACCATCGAACGTGAATAGAACGGTACGAATACCCATCCCAAAATCAATATCATCCATCCTTGTATCTCCCAGTGAGCCATAGCCATACCAGATGAGGCTCCTGCTCCTGCAAGACCTATCAAGTGTTCTGAACCAATGTTAGATGCAAAGATTGATGATCCGATAGCAATCCATGTTGCATCTCGTCCACCGAGAAAATAATCTGCCGAATCGTTGTTCTTTCGGCTTACCACCCATACTACAATTCCAATTAGGGCAAGGCAGAAAGCGCCGATTACCAGCCAATCGTATAATTCCATATTTCTTAAATTTTATAAGGTTAGTTTTTTTTGTTATTTATTTTATGCTGAATTTATATGCCATATGACTGTGGTATTTCTCTCCTGGCTTTAGATATGGCGATGGCCAGTCTTTCTTGTTAGGAGAGTCGGGATATTTCTGGCTTTCCAGGCATACTGAAACGTGCTTAGGATATTTAACACCATGCTTACATGCTATTCCTGTGCCTTGGAAATTGCCAGTATATACTTGTACGCCTGGCTCATTGGTGAACATCTCAAGATAGATGCCCGTTACTGGAGAGTAGAGAGAGGCACAAACTTTAGTGTCGTCTCCCTTGCCGTCCTTGTATGTGTTCAAACACCAGTTGTGGTCGTATCCTGTAGCGTTCTTGATTTGAGCGAATGTAGTGTCGTTTATCGTCTCGCTTATTGTGTGTGCTTTACGGAAATCCATAGGAGTGTTTTCCACTGGTTTTATCTCACCTGTTGTCATGTATGTCTCATCAGCAGGAGTATAGTTGTCGGCATTGACGTACAGAACCATGTTTGTTCCCTCTTTAGAAGGGTCTCCGTTCAGGTTGAAATAGCTGTGGTTAGTCATGTTTATAACGGTTTCCTTGTCTGTTGTAGCATCAAATTTGATGTCAAGTGTGTTGTCGCTTAAAACCGTGTATGTTGTTGTTGCCGTTATTGTTCCTGGGAAATTGTTGTCTCCGTCGGGTGAAACGATAGTAAGTACGAGTGTTGAGTCGTTAGGTTGGTCTGCATCATATACTTGGTACATCCATCCTGAAGGACCTCCATGCAGACAGTGTCCGAAATTGTTCTGTGGCAACTGATATTCTTTCCCTGCAACGGTGAGATGTCCCTTGTTGATGCGGTTTGCGTATCTTCCTACGGATGAGCCATAGTCGCTCGGACTGTTCACTGAGTCGGCATATTGCTTGATATTGTCGTATCCTAAGACAACGTCTGTTGGCTTACCGTCTTTGTCTGGTACGCAGAGTGATACTACGCGTCCTCCGAAATTGGTAATGCAAACTTCCATACCGTTTGAGTTTTTCAGAGTGTATAGCTTTACTTGCTTGTTGTTTATTGTTGTGTCAAAAGCTGTAGGGTTTAATCCAGACACAGTTAGTTGTGTCTTGTCTCCTGTGCTGCAGGATGTCATGATAGCCGCTAATATCAGTACGACTGTAAAAAAGGTGTTTTTTAAGTGCTTCATATTATTTTTATTAGATTTATTCTCTGCGTTTTTTTGATGTGAGTCAATTTGTAGGTCATGTGGTGTATGATAAAACCACTATCCTAAATCGTTGTAAAATTACGATTTTTTTTTGAATTACACTCCTTTTTCCTAAAAGAAATTTATGCCACGGTGTAGCTTTTACACTTCCTTCATACTTTTTTCGTAATAAAAGCTCATAAATAGAATGTGTAAATAGCAAAATATGATATTCCGTTGAAATGGTTTTTATCATATAAGCCATATTTTAACTAAGCGTGGAATTTTTAGAACACGCCTAATATCAATTATAGTGTGATGAATAAAAACGGAAAAAGGTGTGTGGGAAATATTTTTAGTCTTTCCTACACACCTTGTTAATGCGTTACTGCTTAGCAGATTTTGCGTGCTCCGTCGCTTATTACAACGTCGTAAACCTTTGGCGTTTTACCATATTTAGCCTCGTATTTTGTTTTAATGTCTGCAATGAACTTATCGTAAAGTTCATCTTTTACGAGGTTGATGGTGCATCCTCCGAATCCGCCACCCATGATGCGGCTTCCTGTTACGCCATCTTCTTTGGCTATGCTGTTAAGGAAGTCGAGTTCTTCGCACGATACTTCATATTCCTTGCTCAGTCCCTCATGGGTTTCATACATCTTCTTGCCCACTGTTTCGTAGTCGCCAGCGTTCAGTGCGTCGCATACTGCCAGTACACGGTCTTTCTCTCCCAATACGTAAACAGCACGTTTCATGTCTTCTTCGCTTACGTCGCCTTTCACGCTTTCGAACATCTGCCAGTCGGCATCTCGTAGTGTCTCTATTGTCTTTTCTGGGTATTTCTTTTGTAGAGCTTCAACTACGTTTTCGCAACTCTTTCTTCTGTCGTTGTATGCTGATGATGCCAGCTCGTGTTTTACTACAGAGTCTACAAGCACCAGCTTGTATCCTTCAGGATTGAATGGGAAATACTCAAACTCACGACTGCGGCAGTCGAGTCTCATCAGTTTACCTTGCTGTCCGAACACGCTAGCGAATTGATCCATTATTCCGCAGTTCACTCCGCAGTAGTTATGTTCCGTGGCTTGTCCTGCAAGAACCATATCCCATTTCTCCATCTTGTTATCTGCGAACAGATCGTTTAGTGCAAAGGCGAAACAGCTTTCTAGTGCTGCCGACGAGGATAGTCCAGCTCCGAGAGGCACGTCGCCTGCAAAGGCGGTATTAAATCCCTTTACGTCCACTCCTCGTTTCTTCATCTCCTGAATGATGCCGTATATGTACCTTGCCCAACTTGCCTTAGGTCCTTTCTCGTCGTTTATATCAAACTCTACACGGTCTTTTAGGTCGATAGCGTATGCCATTACGGTATTTGTTCCGTTAGGCTTTATTTCGCACATTATTCCTTTGTCGATAGCTCCAGGAAATACGAAGCCTCCGTTGTAGTCGGTGTGTTCTCCGATGATGTTAATTCTTCCTGGTGCAGCATATATATTGCCGGTTGTGCCGTCGAAATGCTTTATGAACCGACTTCTTACGTATTCTATGTCCATAGTAATGATAATTTAATGGTGTATAGGCGTGTTCTAAAAATTCCACGTATTATTAAAATCTATTTTGATGGATATACTCTTTGTGTCTTTTGGGTTTTATTCGGCATCTTTTTCGTTCTTCTTCAGTCGCATAGCCCGCTATGCTCCTTCAGAAAG
>CAVKAH010000119.1:0-6885 GCA_963654095.1 Oscillospiraceae bacterium | reverse complement strand
AAAAAAAAAAAAAAAAGGAACACATCCTTAATAGACGTATTCCTTAATAATATTTTTAGAGATATCGGATTCTTATTTAAAGAAATCCTTTACAGCCTCATTAGGAACCATACGCTCATCAAATACGTAAGCTCCAGTCTTTGGGCTTTTCACCATCTTGATCACTTTTGTATAAGCGCGACCGTCATTTGAACCTTCATGAAGGGTTGCGACTGCTTTCTTTGCCATTTCTAATAATATTTAATTAGATTATTTAATTTCCTTATGAAGAGTCATTTTCTTGAGAATTGGATTGTATTTCATCAATTCCATTCTCTCAGGAGTATTCTTACGGTTCTTTGTCGTTACGTAACGACTTGTTCCAGGAAGACCGCTCTCCTTAATCTCTGTGCATTCCAAAATAACCTGCACACGGTTACCTTTAGCCTTCTTTGCCATTATATTACTCTCCTATAACTTTTATATCTTTCCAATCACAATATCCGTTGGCAACAGCGCTCTTAAGAGCTGCATCAAGTCCAACCTTATTGATCAAACGCAGACCTGCAGCACTAATCTTCAAGCTTATCCAGCACTGCTCCTCTACATAATAGAATTTTTTATTAAACAAATTTACATCAAAGCTACGCTTTGTACGGTGCTTTGAGTGGGAAACATTATTGCCCATCTGAGCTTTCTTCCCTGTGATTTGACAAATTTTCGACATTGCTATCTACGTTTTTTGTTGTTTCCTTTTGATACTTATTCCAAACAGGGTGCAAAATTACAAACTTTTTCTGATTCAGCAAAGATTTACCTATCTCCAAGCTAATAATTAAGTTTTTTTTGCTTTTCTATCTTGTAAAGTTCTCTAATAAAGTGAGTTTTCCCCGTTTAACGTTAAGGAAACTACTTTAAATTCGGGACGTATTAGGTCAACGTGTACAATTATTTCTTCTTGAGGCGTACGCCACATTCCATACCATCCATTCCTGAGAGGAGCGAACCTGCGGTGCTTAGCATTGAATTGCCAGAAACCTTACCTACAGCACTTGCAAACTTTAAAAGTTTTGAGGCGTTCATCACGATAAGCAACGAGTTACCGTCGAGCTGCGTTGTACCCAAAATCTGAGATACACCCGTAGCGTATTTCAGTTTCACATTCTTTCCATCTATCGTGTATGTACCTTTTACAGTCTTGCCAGAGATAGTCTGAGTGAAATTACCGCTCTTGTCGAATGTCATAGACATAGTACCTTTCTTAATACCATATTTATTGAGAGTAGTCTGAAGTTTCTTTTCTATTGATGACGAAACCACACTGCCTCCTGCCTTTTTAAGCAAATTAGAACTTTGGAAAACCACTGCTGGTTCTTCATATACCCATGTTCCAACGATTTTGTCTGCCGTTGCCACCTTGCTACCTGAGAATATCGTCGTCAGGGTTGACAATATTGAAGAACTACCATCGGTAGAAGAAGATGATGATGATGAGCTACTGCCACTTGTTGCAGAACTTTTTATTGTACTAAACAAACCGTCCAAGATATTTTGCGCTGATGCAGACGATGCTCCGCAAGTGAGCATTGCACCTACGAATAGAGCTTTTACAAACATTTTTTTCATTTTACCTTTATTTATATTGCGTTGTTATTACTTAAAATATTGCGTTGTTATTACTTAAAATACTGCCTTGTTATTACTAAAAATATTGCCTTGTTATTACTAAAAATATTGCCTTGTTATTTCTTTACTTTCTTTCTACGACAATTATACCAAGTCAAAGAAGCCTGTCGGCGTTTTTCTTTTCAAAACATCCACTTTTATCGACAGCCCCATTCTCATAATTTCCGATTCCACCGTCTTTCTTGCCAATTCTGGATGATTGTTTTCTTCACTCAGATGACATAGCCAAACGTGCTTCAGCTTATCTGAAGCGTTCTCTACTATTGCTTGTCCGCACAGCTTATTGCATAGATGTCCGTTTGGTCCTGCCACGCGATTCTTCAGATGCTGTGGATATGGCCCTGATGCAAGCATATCTTCATCATGATTGGCTTCTATGACGAGATAGTCGGCAAGCGAGATGTTTGTTTTTATATCATCCGTTATATGACCGATATCTGTCATCAAACAGAAAGCTACTCCTTGAGTTTCTATTCTGTACCCTACATTTTCATTGCTGTCGTGCGGAACATCAAAAGATGTTATACGAAAATCTCCTATCTCAAAGCTTTCTCCTTTTTCTATTACCCTCACATTTGTGGGGTCTATTTTTTTTCTAACACAGTAATTCTTTTGTATTCCCTTGTGAACATCATGGGTGGCGTACACTGGTATGCCCCTATCGCTACTTATAGTACCTACGGCTTTCACATGGTCAGCATGGTCGTGTGTAACAAGTATGCTTTTTATATCGGAGGGAGAAACGCCATAATCGTGAAAGAACCTTTTTAAAGCTCTCACCCCTACCCCCGAATCTATCATAAGACAATTATTTTCAGTTTGTAGCAAATAACAATTTCCACTACTGCCACTGCCGAAAGATATGAATCTCAACATTATTTTATTTTTGAAATGCAAAGGTAATACATAATACTGCCATTTCAAAATTTACTAATTTAAGAATTGTAAAATTTACAAATATAACTTTGGGAGTATAAAAGAGAAAGGTTGCCGTGTTGCATTCATACACACGACAACCCTTATTATAGCTCCACCTTATATAATATAAAGCGTGTTCTGAAAATTCAGTATAAATAAAGTCTTACCAGAGCTTCAGTCTCTTCTCTGCTTGGATAAACATCTTGTCTGCCGATGTTATGCCGAAAGCATCGTAGAACATACTGATATGAGGCAGTGCACCATTTACACGCCATCTGCCAAGAGCATGAGGATCGCTCTTTGTGCGGTTTCTTATTTCGGCATCTGTAATGTTAGCTGCCCACACCTGTGCGTATGCGATAAAGAATCGCTGGTCTGGTGTCAATCCGTCTATGGTCTTGAGTTCTTTATCCTTTGTTGCTTCTTTGTAAGCCTCGTAAGCCACCTGCAAGCCTCCGTGGTCGGCAAGGTTCTCACCAAGGGTGAAACGTCCGTTTGCGTTTAAGTCGGGCAACACTTTGATATTTGAGAAGAAATCGGCATACATATCCGCACGCTTGTTGAAGTTCTCGCCATCGCTTGCTGTCCACCAGTCTTTCATGTTTCCGTCTTTGTCATAATGACGTCCCTGGTCATCAAATCCGTGTGTCATCTCATGTCCTATCACTACGCCGATAGCACCATAGTTAAAGGCATCGTCTGCTGTAGGGTCAAAGAAAGGCACCTGCAGTATTCCTGCAGGGAAACAGATTTCGTTTGTTGTAGGATTATAGTAGGCGTTTACGGTTTGTGGAAACATCTGCCACTCGTCTTTGTCTACAGGTTTTCCTACCTTGTTATCTATTGTCCACTTGTTCCAGAAGCGGCGACACTCCTCTATGTTTGCATAATACGACTTCGAGGTGTCGATGTTCAAGTCTGTCATGTCAATCCACTTATCTGGATATCCTATCTTTACATAGAATGAATTTAGCTTATCGAGAGCATTTTTCTTTGTCTCTTGGCTCATCCAGTCTTGTGCTTCGATACGCTTTGCCAGAGCTTTTTGCAGGTTGGCTACAAGGGTCTTCATTCTCTCTTTTGAGGATGCAGGAAAATATTTCTCCACATACATCTTGCCGAGAGCCTGTCCCATTTGGCTTTCCACCTGACTTGTTGCGCGTTTCCAGAGTGGGTGGTTCTCCTTTCTACCGCTCATTGTCTTTCCGAAGAAGTCGAAGTTGGCTGCTGCCACATCTTCGCTCAGATAGCTTGCAGCACTCATCATCTGTCCCCACTCCATATAGTCGCGGTATTCTGCTGCTGTGAGCGAAGCTATGATATTATCGGCTCCTGCCACGAATTCTGGCTGTCCTACTACAAGTTCCTTCACGTAGTTCAGGTTTATGCCAGCAGCAAGCAGTTGCTTCTCCAACTGGATATGCGGATACTTCTTGTTAAACTCGGCATAAGTCATCTTATGATAATTAGCCTCTGGGTCGCGGAGTTCTGTATTCGACTTCGACACCTTTGCCAGCTCTGTCTCAAGCTTCATCACGTTCTGCATCTTGCTCTGTGCTGCTGCATCAGAGAAGCCGAAAATCTTGAACATCCTTACGATATGCTTTTTGTATGCTTCACGTATTGCTGTTGTTGCCGAGTCGGTGTCAAGATAATATTCTTTCTGACGGAGGGTTATGCCGCCTTGAATGATATTAAGGATATTCTGCGAGGCATTCTTCTCATCGCCTGACACGTACATATTTATAAATTCGTTGTCGCCATAAGGCACTAATTCCAACTGTATCTTAAAGAGAGCTGCCTTATTCTTTGCCTTTTCCATTTTGTTGAGTATAGGCATCAGTGGGGCTACGCCCTCCTCGTTTCGGCGTTTCTCGTCCATTGCGAGTTTATATAGGTCGCCAACCTTCTGTTCTGTACTTCCTTTGGTATATGTCTTTGTCAGCAAGTCTTTCAGTATGCCATTTATCCTCTTGTCGTTGTCTTCGCCAAGCTGGTCAAAGCTGCCATACCTTGAATATGCTGCAGGCAACGGATGTTTCTTCATCCATCCACCACAGGCATAAGTAAAGAAATCATCTTGCGGACGAACACTGTTGTCGAGGTTTGTCAGGTCTATGCCCGAACGCAGAGTTTGCTCTTGTGCCATCGACGTGAGGGATATCGATGCCAAGGCAACCATTGGAATAATTCTTTTCATTTTCATATCTATCATTTTTAGTATGTTTTATGTACAATACAATAGTGTTTCTATCGTGAGTTTTTATTCATTTGCGAGAGTCTCTAATTGTTCTGACAGGGTTTCCCAGCGTTCCACCTCATCATCAAGTGCCTTTTTGGTGGTGGTATATTCTGTTACGTATTCCATATTCGAGGCGTTCTCTGGCAGACAGAGCAGCTCATCAAGCTCCTTAAGTCGCTTTTCCATCTTCTCTATCTTCGCCTCAGCCTCTTTTACTGCCTTTTCTACCTTTCGTATTTTCTTTTGTCGCTCTTTGTGCTCGGCATAGCTTTGTTTTGCCTCTGTGTTTTCTGCTGTAGGCTTCTCTGCTGCTGGAGCTGCCGTTTGTGTATAATTCTTCTTGCCTATGGCATCGAGCGACTCTATGTTGTGCTTATGCAGGAAATCGTATATACCGCCGATATGCTCCGTTACTTTTCCTCCGCCAAACTCGTAGACTTTTGTTACGAGTCCGTCAAGGAACTCTCGGTCGTGGCTTACTATTATCGCTGTGCCGTCGAAAGAGTTTATTGCTTCTTTCAACACGTCTTTTGAACGCATATCAAGATGGTTCGTAGGCTCGTCGAGGATAAGCAGGTTTACGGGTTCGAGGAGCAGGCGTATCATAGCAAGGCGACTTCTCTCTCCTCCGCTCAACACTTCCACTTTCTTCTCTGATGCTTCTCCGCCAAACATAAATGCTCCGAGGATATCGTTTATCTTTAGTCGGATTTCTCCCCTTGCCACTTGGTCGATGGTGTCGAACACGGTCAATTTCTCGTTGAGCATCTGTGCCTGGTTCTGCGCAAAATAGCCTATCTGCACATTGTGTCCTATCTTGAGGTTTCCGTCAAATGGTATCTCGTTCATTATACATTTTACGAGTGTAGACTTTCCCTCGCCGTTCTTTCCCACGAAAGCCACCTTTTCGCCTCTTTTTATAGTAAGGTTTACATTGCTGAATACCACGTGGTCGCCATAAGCCTTCTTCACCTCATCGCATATCACGGGATAGTCGCCGCTTCTGAGGCATGGTGGGAATTTCAGACGCATCTGCGAATTGTCCACCTCGTCTATCTCTATAGGAACGATTTTGGCAAGTTGTTTTATTCTGCTCTGCACCTGCACAGCCTTTGTTGGCTTATAGCGAAACTTCTCTATGAAGTCTTTCATGTCGGCAATTTCTTTTTGCTGATTTTCGTAGGCACGTAGCTGCTGCTCTCTGCGCTCTTTTCTTAGCACCACATATTGGTCGTATTTCACCTTATAGTCTACCACCTTACCGCAACTTATCTCCAGCGTACGGTTTGTTACATTGTTTATGAATGCCCTGTCGTGGCTTACGAGTACCACGGCTTTTGCGCTTTGTGCAAGAAATTGTTCCAACCATTGTATGCTCTCTATGTCGAGGTGGTTTGTTGGCTCGTCGAGGAGCAGCACGTCTGGACT
This sequence comes from Oscillospiraceae bacterium, assembly GCA_963654095.1. Lineage (GTDB taxonomy): Bacteria > Bacteroidota > Bacteroidia > Bacteroidales > Bacteroidaceae > Prevotella. Next base: position 632 of record CAVKAH010000119.1, on the reverse strand, counting down.
TTGTAGCAATATCTTTGCAAGTTCTATTCTCATTCGCCAGCCTCCGCTGAACTCGCTTGTGGGGCGGTCGAAATCTGTCTTTGAGAAGCCGAGTCCTACGAGTGTGCGTTCCAGATTGGCATCGCAGTTGTCTGCTCCCATCATCATATAGCGGTCGTGGGCATTGGTGAAACGCTGCACAAGGTCGAGATATTCTTCGCTCTCATAGTCGGTACGTTCTCCAAGCTGCCTGTTTAGTTCATCCACCCGCTCTTTCAACTGGGTAATGGCAGAAAAGGCTTTATATGTCTCTTCCCTGACGGTGGTGTCGTCTGTAAGCTTCATCACCTGCGGAAGATAACCTATTGTTGTATCGTTAGGCACTGCTACATTCCCCGACGTTGGTTTCTGTTTTCCACAGAGTATCTTCAGCATTGTTGATTTTCCTGCTCCGTTCTTTCCTACGAGGGCGATACGGTCGCGGTCGTTTACTACAAAACTTACATCATCAAAGAGCGGCTTCACGCCGAATTCTACTTTTAGTCCTTCTATAGAAATCATCTCGTTTTCGTTTCTTTTCTTTATGTGCGTGTTCTAAAAATTCCACGCATTATTAAATTCTATTTTGATGGGTATACTCTTTGTGTCTTTTT
>CAVKAH010000118.1:0-6900 GCA_963654095.1 Oscillospiraceae bacterium | reverse complement strand
AAGACACAAAGAGTATATCCGTCAAAATAGAATTTAATAATGCGTGGAATTTTTATAACACGCCTAACATATAATTGATCAGATACGAATATATATAATAGTACTGACAGACTATGGAATTGGCAAACAAGACATATAAGAAGACCCTCATCGGAATACATGTGGCGGTGTGGCTGATAATAATCCTCGCACCGCTCACATTCTTCGATCATGGAGACAAGTTTGAGGCAGACAAGATCATACCTATGCTGTCTAACCCTTTGGTGATGATGATGGTATTCTATACCATGTATTTATACATCACCCCAAAATATCTTTTCTCCGATCAGAAAAAGAAATTTTGGACATACAGTATTCTACTTATTGTCGTTTCGGGGGTAAGTCTTCATCTATGGCTTCAGATAAGTCACGGTATGTTTTTCAAGCCTATCCCAATGCCACGCCATATTCCACACGAGCCTTTCCATAGAGTAAGACCCTATAATGGTACGTGGCTTTTGTTGAGAAACCTATTCAGTATGCTCATCACAGCAATGATTGCCACGATGTCTATTATCACTATGCGCTGGGATAAAGCCGAAGACGCGCGACAAGAGGCAGAACTAGCTCGACAGAAAGCAGAGAATGCACGTACTGAAGCTGAACTTAAGAATCTGAGAAACCAGATTAATCCACACTTTCTGTTAAACACTCTGAACAATATCTATGCACTTACCGCCTTCGATCAAGCTAAGGCACAGGAGGCTATAATGGAACTTAGCGATATGTTACGTCATTTGTTATATGACAACCAACAGGAGTATGTGAACCTTCAAGATGAGGTTAAGTTCATATATAGCTATATCAATCTGATGAAGATACGTATATCTCAGCAGTGCGATATCAATGTAGAAGTTGACATTCCGACACCATGTGAAATCCTCGTAGCCCCACTTATCTTCATCTCGCTAATAGAGAATGCGTTTAAACATGGTGTGGCTGCATCTGGCAAAAGCTTTATCCACATAAAGATAACTACCGACGGTAAGACCATCTCATGCTTCGTTGAGAACTCCAATCACCCTAAGCTACAGACCGACCGCAGTGGACATGGCATAGGGTTAGAACAGGTGGAGAAAAGACTCACCCTATCTTATGGTACTAATTTCAAATGGGAAAAGGGAACGTTAAACGATGACTCTGTATACTTTTCTAGGATTACCATCTATTGTGGGAATGAGTCTAAAAGAGTGTAATAATATTACGAACAACTAAAAAGAAATATTTATGAATATAACTTGCGTTATTATCGACGATGAGCCGCTTGCTGCAGAGCTTCTAAAAAGTTATGCTGAAAAAGTGCCGTTCCTCACGCTTCTTGGATGTTTCAATAGTGCTACTGATGCCATAAAGACTATTAGAGAGAAGAGAATCGACCTTATTTTCCTTGACATCCAGATGCCTGAACTGAGCGGACTGGAGTTTGCACGCATCATAAGTCCTGATACGAGAATCGTGTTCACCACGGCTTTCAGTCAATATGCCATAGAGGGATACAGGGTTAATGCCCTCGACTATCTGCTCAAGCCTATAAGTTTTGAGAAATTTCTCGAAGCTTCCAACAAGGCTCTGCAATGGTTTGAACAGCAAAACAAGGTGCTCTCTATGCAGAAAGACAGATTTATCTTCATAAAGAGCGAATATAAACTGCAAAAGATAAACTTCGACAACATTCTCTACATAGAGGGTGTGAAGGACTATGTTAAGTTTTATCTCGACGATGGGTCAAAGAACATACTGTCGTTGATGAACATGAAGAAGGTTGAGGAGTTTCTTCCAACTCCAGAATTTATGCGTATCCACCGTTCATATATAGTCCACATGCCTAAGGTATCACAGATTGATCGCTTCCGAATCGTTATGGGAGAGGAATATTTGCCTATCTCCGACAGCTATAAAGATAGCGTTCAGAAATACATCGAAGACCATACTCTGTTTTAAAAATAGGGGTTACTATAACAAAAATAGTGGTTACATAATAAAGATATTGGTGTCTGGAACTCTATCATATATCCCGACACCAATATTTTTTATTCTTTTATCTCACCTCCTCTACTATTGTCTTTACGCCTTTTATCTTTTCCGTTGCTGCAAGGCGTAACACGCTTTTCAGTTTATCACGTTGTACGGCAGCGTAACAGTAGCGGTCTTTAACGTCTATTCTACCAATCTCGCTTCCTTGCAATCCACATTTCTTGCACAGAAAACCGAGCACATCGCCCTTAGATATCTTGTCTTTCTTTCCTTTTCCTATATATAAGGTTGCCATTCGTGGCTGTGGAGCTTTTGCCGATGTATCTTCCACTTCATACAATGGCATATCTTGCGGACAATATTCTGGTAGATGCTCCTCTGGACCGAGTAAGATAAAGGTCTGTCCCTCTGCATCCCAACGTGCCGTGCGCCCTACTCTATGTGTATATTCGGCTTCACCTTGCGGAAGATGATAATGAACTATGTTGTCCACATCAGGTATGTCAAGTCCTCTCGACGCAAGGTCTGTTGATACGAGAACCGTAGCCGACCCGTTGCTAAACTTATACAGGTTGTCTTCCCTCTCCCGTTGATCGAGTCCACCATGATACATACTGCATACAAAACCATTGTCTTGCAGATACTGGAAAGTACGTTCCACGCTGTTGCGATAGTTAAGGAACACGATGCTACTCTTATTGCCAAAGCTGAGCAAAAGCCTAAGTAAGGTGTCGAGTTTATCCTTCTCTTTACTTCTCACAACATAGTTTCTTATCCTGTCAGCTGCCGAGATACCAGAGTCAGGCTCCGTATAATCAATGCGCTCTGTATGCTGCATATTAACGAAACGTGGGATGTCAGGACAGTCGGTGGCTGAGAGTAGGATGCGGCGTTCTACAGTTGGTAAGCTGTCAACTGCCTGCTGCATCTCGTCGGCAAACCCCATTTCAAGACATTTGTCGAACTCATCGATTACGAGAATCCTAACTCCCTTAGGGTTCAGGTTACGCTTTGCAATATGGTCGTTCAGTCTTCCTGGGGTGGCAAATACCACTTGTGGCTTCTGTTTTATTATCTCGCGATGTTCCTCCATAGCGGGGCGACCTCCATATAATGCCATTCCTCTGAGCGGTACTCCCATAGATCGCATCACCTCTTCCGACTGTTTTGCCAGTTCGCGACTAGGCACTATCACCACCATCTGCAAGGCATCAATCACGGGATTTAGCTTGAAAACCGATGGCAAGAGATATGCAAGAGTCTTTCCGCTTCCCGTTGGGGAGAGGATAATCACGTCGTTCTGCGTGGTAGCCATGGTGCGAGCCACATCGAGCTGCATATCATTGAGCTTCTCTATATGCAACTTCTGCAGTATATCGTCTATATTCATGAAATTCTTTATTGATGATTTTTATGCGTTATATTATTAATAAGGTGGCTCACCTACAGGAGGTGGTGGCATAGAGTCGTCCATAAATGGTGGCGGAGCATCCTCTCCACCATTCAAACGGCTACCGATAATCTCTCCTCCCATATCGGCTGCAGGAGCAAGATGGTTATCGTCTGGGTTCTCAAAACGTGTGAATGAGCCTTTAAAGGTTAGCAATACGTCGCCAGTAGCACCCTTACGGTGTTTGGCTATGATAATCTGTGCCATACCTCGAAGGTCGTGTCCGTGGTCGTCGGTCAGGATGTGATAATATTCAGGGCGGTGCACGAACATCACCATATCGGCATCTTGCTCTATGGCACCCGACTCACGCAAGTCGCTAAGTTGTGGGCGTTTGCCCTCCAATCCCTCACGATTCTCCACCGTACGGTTAAGCTGCGAGAGGGCAAGCACTGGGATATTCAACTCTTTGGCAAGTCCTTTCAGCGAGCGACTTATTGTTGACACCTCCTCCTGGCGGCTTCCAAACTTTGCTCCGTTGGCGTTCATGAGCTGCAAATAGTCAATCATTATCATCTTAACGCCTTTCTCTCTTACCAATCGGCGTGCTTTTGTCCTCAGTTCGAAGATAGACATTCCCGCCGTATCATCCACATAAATAGGTGCCATCTGCAGTCTGCCCACGTTTGCATCGAGCCTTTTCCATTCCTCATCATCAAGTTGACCGTTAAGAATCTTACGACCTTCAATCTCACAAACGTTAGATATGAGTCGGTTTACGAGCTGCACGTTGTTCATCTCAAGGGAGAAGAAAGCAATAGGCGTATTGTAGTCTACGGCAATGTTCTTTGCAAGCGAAAGGGCGAATGCTGTTTTTCCCATGGCAGGACGCCCCGCAAGGATTATAAGGTCGGAAGATTGCCACCCTGCAGTCATCTCATCAAGCTTATCATACCCCGTCGGAATACCTGTCAACTCACCTTTATTGGCTGCCGCTTTCTGCAATATCTGTATAGCTTCCTTTACTACGGGGTCTACCTGAGTATAGTCTTGACGCAAGTTTTTCTGCGACAATTCGAAGAGGCTCGACTCTGTTTCTTGCATCAGTTCGTCCACATCGATGCTCTCATCAAATGCTTTCGTCTCTACCACGCTTGCGAATGAGATAAGCTGACGTGCCATATACTTCTGCGCCAAGATATGGGCATGATATTCTATATGTGCAGATGATGCCACGTGAGAACTAAGGTCGATGATGTATGACTGTCCACCACATTCCTCAAAAGTGCCTTCTCTCTTAAGCTCCTCGATAACTGTAAGGATGTCTACGGGGCGTTCATCGATGTTCAATTTCTGTATGGCACGATATATCTTCTGATGACGTGGCTCATAGAAAGTCTCTGGATGAAGTATCTCACCCACTATAGTGAAGGCGTCCTTGTCTATCATCAACGCCCCCAACACTATGCGCTCTATATCTGGTGCCTGCGGCTGCAAGTGTCCATAACTATTGTCTATGGGTCTTGAGGCAGGTTTCTTTTTAGGTTCTGGCATTATTGTTTCTTTATATCGTCTACTGTTATTCTTTAAAATGCATAAAATCCGATAAGCCACAGGTATAGCACACTCTGTCTAAAATGCCACATTCCTGATGCCGTGCTTATCAGATTGCAAAGATAAGAATACTTTTCGACATCTGCAAAATTTATATCTCTTACACATGGCTCTATACTTGGGTTCTACAAGACATAGTACTTTTGGTTCGTAACCCCTATCTTAACGACTCGTCAGGTATATCCTTACGATTGCTCAAGTGGTAGTTTATTTTTAATGAGAATACTCAAAATCTCATACTACGACCCACGTAAACAAAAATATTTTTATAACTTTGCCACAAACAAATTTATCTTTATCATGATTGTAACCCCTTGTGCTAAAATAAATCTCGGACTTAACGTTACCGAAAAGAGGACCGATGGTTATCACAACCTTGAAACTGTGTTTTATCCAGTACCCCTTTTCGATCGTATAACAATAACTGAAACTAATGCTCCCTACGGTACTTGTTCCCTCAAAATGGAGGGCACAGTGATTGAGGGAGATATAGAAAAGAACCTCGTCGTTAAGGCTTACAGAAAACTTTGCGAGGTTAAACCTCTGCCAGGGGTTGAGATTTCGCTCTGCAAAGATATCCCGATGCAAGCTGGAATGGGTGGCGGGTCTGCCGATTGTACATTTACGCTGACCGCACTTAACTCTTTGTTCAACATCGGGCTTACTGATAAAAGGCTAGAAGATATTGCCGCCACGCTCGGAGCTGACTGCGCATTCTTCGTAAAGGCACAACCTTGCTATGCGTCTGGTATAGGAAACGTTATGCAACCAGTAAAACTAAACCTCGACAAATACTGGATTGTTGTCGTAAAGCCTCCTGTTAGCGTCAGCACAAAAGAGGCTTTCAGCGGAATAACGCCACAAAAGCCACAACGCTGTTGTAAGGATATTGTGGAAACAGAGCCGATAGAGAATTGGCGCAACCTACTTGAAAACGACTTTAAAAATACCATATTCAAGCTCCATCCAGAACTTGCAGAAATCAAAAACACATTATATAAAGAAGGTGCACTATATGCTGCCATGAGCGGAAGTGGTAGTGCGTTGTTTGGAATATTTAGCAAAATGCCACAAAACATTACTGCACAGAGTTTTAAACTAAGCGGTTGTAGAATAGGAACAGCACCTTTAAACGGCATGAACGAGCAGTTTCCGATAGTAGATGAATACGGGAAAACAATAGGAAAAACATGCCGTAATTATGCTCACAGTAAGGCTAAGCCTCTGCACCCTGTAGTACACCTGCACGTATTCAATAAGAAAGGAGAACTTTATCTACAGAAGCGTCCCGAATGGAAAGACATTCAACCAGGGAAATGGGATACGGCAGTAGGTGGACACGTGGATTACGGCGAGACGATAGGGCAGGCTTTGAAAAGAGAAGTGATGGAAGAAATCGGTATCACGGATTATGTTCCCGAAAGCTTAGGAAGTTACATCTTTGAGAGCAAAAGGGAAAAAGAACTCGTAAACGTATTCCGCACCGTTTATGACGCCCCACTCCACCCCTCAGAAGAAGAACTTGATGGAGGACGATTCTTCTCCGAAGAAGAGATAACAAGTAATATCGGGAAGAATATGTTTACGCCCAACTTTGAAAACGAATGGCTAAAAAGGATAAAGAAATAGGATTAAAGATTGATTTATTTCAATTTCACCTACTCTTTACACCTATAGAAAGCATTTAATAGGAATAAAAATATACCTTTCAAAAAAAATTATTAACTTTGCAAATAGTAGTCTGCGCATCCGCAAACTATAATGTAATTTAGGCATATAAATAAAACAATATAAATAATGAATATTTTAGAGCTTAGCGAACAGGAGATTGTTCGCAGACAGAGTCTGCAGGCATTGCGTGATATGGGTATAGATCCATACCC
>CAVKAH010000117.1:5751-6912 GCA_963654095.1 Oscillospiraceae bacterium | reverse complement strand
CAAAACGCTGGCTACCTTGATGCCACGGTCAGCACTAAAGCTCATATATCGGGAAAGAAGAAGATTGACCTGACATATATACTGAAACCAGGTGCTGTATACCATATTAATAATGTGGCATACGATATAAAAGATGACAGCATTGCTACCAAAATGAAGTATATATACCCAGAGGACAGGTGGCTAAAGAGGGGCATGGTGTTCAACGTAGGGCAACTTGACGCTGAGCGCAAACGCATAACAACGGCTCTCACAGAAAATGGTTACTACCATTTTCACAAGGACTTTATCTCTTTCACCGCCGACTCTGTGAAGGGAGAAAAGCTCGTTAACATCGTATTACATCTGGCTAAATTCAAGACTGCAAGCAACAAGACCGATACACTGCATACTTGTTATACCATTAACAAAATAAACTTTACGAATAGCAGCAATGGTAAATTGCCATTGCGAAAGAGCACCTTAGCTGAGAATACATGGATTGAGGAGGGTAAGAATTTCAGTTCGGCAGACCTAAAACATACCTATAACAGCTTCGGAAAGTTGCAAGCTATAAAATACACAAATATTCAGTTTACGGAGATACCTGACACTAATCTTCTTAATTGTAATATACATATCAGTCCCAACAAGCCCAATAGCATTAGCTTTCAGCCCGAAGGAACAAACACGGCTGGCGACCTTGGAGCTGCTGCCTCGCTGACTTATGAAAACAGAAATCTGTTTCGGGGCTCGGAAGTGTTTAGCATAAAGCTGCGTGGAGCCTTCGAAGCGATAACGGGACTTGAGGGTTACCAGAACCAAAACTATATGGAATACGGCATTGAGTCTAAGCTTTTGTTTCCAAGTTTCGTATGCCCGTTCCTATCAAACGACTTCAAACGTAAATCGTCTGCCACCTCTGAGTTCACCATAAGCTACAACTTACAAAACAGACCAGAGTTCCACAGACGTGTTTTCTCTGGAGGTCTCAGATACAGATGGACGGATTCGAAGAAGATACGCTCATACAAAGTTGACGTCATAGACCTTAACTATGTTTATATGCCATGGATTTCGTCCACCTTCAAGAACGACTATCTTGATAATGCCGATAGCCGCAACGTTATCCTTCGATACAACTACGAGGACTTGTTCATTATGAAAATAGGCTTCGGCATG
>CAVKAH010000117.1:0-5685 GCA_963654095.1 Oscillospiraceae bacterium | reverse complement strand
CTTGTTCATTATGAAAATTGGCTTCGGAATGGCATACAACCACAAGAACAACGCCTTTAAGGTTAGTTGCGAAACGGCAGGCAACCTGCTGAACGGCATATCTCACATTGCCAAACTCAACCAAAACTCAAGTGGCAACTATGAGATTTTTAATATCGCCTATGCCCAATATGCAAAGTTTGACTTCGACTATACTCGTTTGATGTCTTTCGACAGGAACAATCAACTTACGTTTCATGCTGCGCTGGGAGTGGCTTATCCTTACGGAAACAGTAAGGTGTTGCCCTTTGAAAAGAGATACTTCTCCGGCGGAGCTAACTCCGTAAGAGGATGGAGCGTAAGGGGACTCGGACCGGGAAGCTTTAAAGGCAAAGACGGAGCTATAGATTTTATAAACCAGACTGGCGACATGAAACTGGATTTGAATCTGGAATTCCGCACGTTTCTGTTCTGGAAATTCTATGGAGCAGCATTTGTGGATGCTGGAAATATATGGACTTTGCGGAAATATGAAGAGCAACCAGGAGGACAATTCAAGTTTGATTCCTTTTACAAACAGATTGCTGTGGCATACGGACTAGGGGTAAGACTGAACTTCAGCTATTTTATTCTGCGCTTCGATATGGGTATGAAAGCCATAAATCCTGCATACGAATCTAAAGAGGAACACTATGCCATCGTACATCCTAAGATGAGCAGAGACCTGGCTTTCCACTTTGCCGTAGGTCTTCCGTTCTAAAGTCAATGCCACGTATATACTAGCGATTAGTAAAGTATATCATTAAAGACAAAAAGGTATATCCTAGCATAACGTCAGGATACACCTTTTTTCTCTTTATCTTATTGCTAATGACTACGCATTAATCGTCTTCTCAACAAAATATTTGGGACGATGTTTTACCTCGAGATATATCTTGCCCAAATATTCACCCGTAACGCCACATGCAAGCAACACCGTGCCACCAATAAACCACAAACTGACGAGCAAAGATGTCCATCCCGCAATGGTATGCCCCGTGTAATGCTCATACAAAGCATAGGCAATGACACCGAAAGCCACAAGGATGAAAAGAACGCCAAGATAGGTTATCAGTCGAAGGGGCTTAACGGAGAATGACGTAATACCCTCAAGAGCAAAGGCTATCATCTTCTTCAGCGGATATTTAGACTCTCCTGCAAAACGCTCGCTGCGGTTGTAATAAACCTTTGCAGACGGATAACCCATAGAGGCTACTATGCCACGAAGAAAGAGATTGTCCTCTTGATACTGCATCAGCGACAGCATCGCTCTACGGCTAAGTAGTCGAAAATCGGCATGATTATACACTATCTTTCCGCCCAGAGCTGTCATCAATCGGTAAAACGCCAATGCTGTGGTTCGCTTAAAGAACGTGTCTGTCTTTCGCTCCTTACGCACACCATAAACTACATCATTACCATTATGATACATAGCCACCATTTCATATATCGCATTAACATCATCTTGCAAGTCGGCATCTATACTTACCGATGCATCGCAATGCTCGGATGCCCACTGCAAACCTGCCCATAGGGCATACTGATGTCCACGATTGCATGATAGTTTCAACCCACCTACGAAGTTCGTTTCTGCAGATATTCTCTCTATTATACTCCATGTTCGATCCCTGCTACCATCGTCTACATAAAGGATTTTCCCCTCGTTTATAGCTCCTTTATCTATCAACGACTGCAAGACAACTACAAGGCGATTGGTCGTCTCGTGTAGTACTTCCTCCTCATTATAACATGGAACAACTATTGCTAATTTCATATTTCGGTTATGATTCTTTATCTGTTAACATTAAAACTATACAACGTGAGCACTCGCTTATCATCACAACTGCGATGGTCAAAACGCTTAATCAGCTTCAGTTTATAGGTAGGATACGCCTTGCCGAAAACTGCATAATCGTCATCGCCCATTATCATATAGCCTCGTTGGGGCTTATGGAAATCAAGCGGAACCACAGTGTCGCCCATATAGAAGTTTATCGTAAACTGGTGCATTCTACTACGTTCTCCTGGTTTCCAATCACTCCTATAATCCCATATCTTCTCACCTTGTGGCACGAGTTGACTAATCTCGTTTGCCACATAATAGTCGGATTTCACATTCATCACACGGGGCAATATAACGCCGTCAAGCATTAGATATATCGAAAACACAAGGCTACACAACGAATAGCACAGTTTGTAGGCATCCCTACCCTTGCTTGTCTTTACAAAGAAATATACAGTTGCCACCAACACAAGTGTAAGTAAAATAAACGTCAGACCAATATTCATCGACTCAAAACTGATAAGATACTGCACATTATCTGCAGCATGCTTACCATGGAAAATGGTATGTGGCACAACGCCAGATACCACTACACCTACCAGCACAGGCATGAGTAACGCTATTACAGATAGTACCCATCCATAAGCCTTTGCCACACTGCGATGTTTATCTGCTATCCAGAGAATATATTTAGTAATATAATATGCAGCAAACGGATATACTGGCAACAGATATACGCTGCGCTTACTCTTTGGGATGCAATAGAACACGAATATCAATACGGCACTCAACAAAGATATCAAGTCTTGGTCTGACATATTCTGTATACGCTGCCACATTCTCGCAAACCATGACTTCACATTGCATTTCTTACATGCCGCTGTGTTGATATGCAGCTTCCCACGCAGAACAAACAAAGAGAATAATATCAACAAGGTAAACGGCAAGAAGCCCGTAATCATCGTAAGCACATTATATATTGCGGGTGCCTCGTGGGAAGAATATGCCATTTTACCCATAAAGCGCAACACATTCTCTTCGTACACAAGATACAAGAATGCCTCGCCACGCTCCTGATATGCCGCATAATACCAAAAGAAGGGTATTACTGCCGAGGCTATCACCATGCCTATACACTTAAAGAACGCACTGAAGAACCTTTCTCCACGAACCAGCATATATGCACCGATTACCATACATGGCAGAATAGCACCAATAGGACCTTTCGTAAGGAACGCTCCACTCAGCAACAACACCGTCAGCACCGCTTGCCACTTGCTCTTATGCTCATACCAAGAATGAAAAGAATATATCGCCATAACGGTCAAAGCCGATAATACCATGTCCACTCTGCATGCCATACTGGCACGATGAACCTCAAATGCCGACAGCGTAATCAGTCCTGTAAGGAACGCAAGTTTAGCATCTACCTTGTTCTTAAGCATATACAGATAAGCTACGACAACCATTATTATCGTGGCTAATGCAGAGGGAAAACGCGACGAAAACTCCGTTACGCCGCCTCCAATCAATGAACATAATGCCACACACCAATGAAAAAACGGAGGTTTATAAGCTATGTCCACACCATTGTTGATAGGCGAAATCCAATCGCCACTCTGCAACATCGACAATGCCACTATTGCTTCACGGGGCTCTCCCTTAGTATTAAAGAGAGAAAAGCCTAAAAACAATATCAAAGATATTATTCCCAATAATAAAAGACAGATAAGATACCTTCCTGCTTTTCCATGTTTTATATCCATATTTTCCATGAATGTGTTTCTTTTGCCTACAAAATTAATACTTAAATTTGGAGTATTTCTGTATTTACATCTAGTATTTTAGCTTTTACATATAATATTGTTGCATTTGCCTGCAATATTTTCTGCTTTAAATAGATTTTGCCTAACTTTGCAACTTATTCATCACATGTATTTTATATTACATACAACGAGACATTACATCAATTATTATAATGGGAAGAAACAAATACTCCGAAAACGAGATTAAAGAGATTGGAAAACTGCTTAGGCTTAAGAACTCCGCTAACCGTGCCAAGCAGAAAGAGATACGTCATCAGTTGCGCACAGAATTTGAGTTTAACATTTCTGACTTTAACGAACCAGGTAAAGCGTTCGGAGATGCAGAATTAGCAGATGCCATAAAGCGTGGTGCGATACGAATACTTGATGATGCCACTATCGAATCTATGAAAGCTAAACGTGCAAGGGATAAAGCTCATGATGAAGCAGAAAGGCAACAGCAAGCTATAGAGTCGGGAGAACAGACCGACTGGCAACAAGCTATGAAGGAATGGAACGATTGGGAAAACAATAGCAAGACTACAGCGGAATAGTAAAATCCCCATCATACGAATTAGAAAACGTATGATGGGGATTTCCCTATATACAAGAAAATAATTTATTTCTTTTCTTCTTTCTGCTCATCAGCCACCACTTTGGCAGGTGCTTTCTTTGCTGCAGGCTTCTTTACGGCACACTTTGCAGCAGGTTTCTTGTCAGCTGCCGTCTCTACAGCCTTAGCAGGAGCTTTCTTTGCCTCGCTCTTTTTCTTGTCGGAAAGCTTTTCAATCTTATCCTTAAGTTTTTTCTCCTCATCCTCCATCTTGGTAACCTTAGCTTTCAGACGTACAATCTCGTTGTCTTTCATCTCTATTTCATCACCTTGGTTCTTGATAGTAGTAAGAAGAGAGTCAAGCTCTTCGTTGTCAATCTCCTCTGGATAGAGAGAATTTACTCTATTAATGAAGTCGCCAAGAATATTCATGTAGTTTGTGAAAGCATCAAATGGCGAACTATAGATACCTCTGTCTAGACCAACATTTGAAGGCTTAGTGGTCATAAAGCGGAAGTTGTTGCTTGCTTGTAGATAGTCCCAATCCTGATTGATACGAGGGTCGTTGGCAATACGCACACGGTCGGCAATACTATAAAGCTTATTGAAAGCCTCACGCTGCATAGGGTTTCCAAGCCAGCAACTTACATCACGCTCCTCGTCTACCCATGAAAGTGTGTCTGGAACATATAGGTCGCCAACGCTCTTCATCTTTCCGCAAATCTCAGAAGGTGTAGAGAATGTTATGCCTTTCTGCTTTGCGCATCGTGGAAGAGCCTTGATAAACTCAAGGATATTTGATGACAAAGGTTGCGAGATACCCAGAGCAAGAAGTTCCATAAATATATTTATAACCTGCTCTGTATCAGGCATTGAAGCTATCTTATTTATGTAGTTATCAGCAAAAAGTGGATAACCAGACCAATCGCTGTTATTGAAACGCAAGCTTATATCATCACTCAACTCTACATCACGAAGCAACAACTTCAGGTTGGGAGCCATGCAGCAGTTGTATACAAAATGTGGAGACTTCCATCCAAGCACATGCTTAGCACCCTCTGTCAGCATACCCTTGAAGCCCATCGATGCAGCAATGTTTCCTATTTCATCACTATAGATTAGCGAAGAGTTACGAAGAACAGTTGGTTTCTTACCGAAATATTCCTCCATCTTTGCCATTTGTTTCTTTACATCAGCAACGAAACATTCCTCATTGGCAAGCGAAGACAAACCATGAGAATATGGCTCTGCTAGGAATTCCACACACCCTGTGTCGTTAAGCTCCTGCAGTTTGGCAAGCACTTGTGGAGCATGCATCTCCAACTGCTCTATACCAACTCCCGACAAAGAGAAAGCTACTTTGAAATAATCCCCATGCTCCTTAATCATTTCAAGGAAAACATTAAGGGCTGGCATATATGAACGTTCGGCAATCTCGCCGATACTGCGGTCGTTCTCATAATCATCATAATAATAATGATCTGTACCGATATCAAAGAAGCGGTATCTCTTCAGGTGTATTATCT
>CAVKAH010000116.1:939-7000 GCA_963654095.1 Oscillospiraceae bacterium | reverse complement strand
GGAAATAGAGCGCGAAGGTCTCTCACTGATGCACATGAGAAATGTTCCGACGAACCCTTCTTGCCTTGGTGAGACTGCCTTAGCAAGCGAACCAGACATCAAACAAGTATTCGTAACGGGTGTTACCGACGATAAAGTGCCAGTCTTTGAGCGCACTTTATATATAATAAGGAAGAAGATTGAGAAGCGGATAAAAGACAAAGATTTCTATATTTGTTCACTCTCAAACAAGAATATCGTATACAAGGGCATGCTATCAAGTATGCAAGTAAGACAATATTTCCCAGACCTTACTAACAATTATTTTACCAGTGGATTGGCTCTTGTCCACTCACGTTTCTCTACAAACACATTCCCAACATGGAGTCTGGCACAGCCTTTCCGACTGCTTGCACACAATGGCGAGATAAACACAATACGTGGAAACCGCTCATGGATGCAGGCTAGGGAGAGCGTTCTCTGTAGCGAAGCTCTGGGTGACATTAAGGATATCAGTCCGATTGTGCAGACTGGAATGAGCGATTCGGCAAGTCTCGACAACGTATTTGAGTTTTTCGTGATGAGCGGACTATCGCTCCCGCATGCCATGAGCATAATGGTGCCAGAGAGTTTCAACGATAAGAACCCTATATCAGAAGACCTTAAAGCGTTCTATGAATACCACTCTATCCTTATGGAGCCATGGGATGGACCTGCCGCACTGCTATTCAGCGACGGACGTTTTGCAGGAGGTATGCTCGATAGGAACGGACTGCGCCCAGCACGATATACGATTACAAAAAACGACACTATGGTCGTAGCATCCGAGGTGGGTGTGATGGACTTCGACCCATCTGAGATTGCAGAGAAGGGAAGACTACAGCCTGGAAAGATTTTGCTTATCGATACCCAAGAGGGAAAGATATACTACGACGGAGAGATTAAGGAGCAGCTCGCTGACGAGCATCCTTATCGCAAATGGCTATCTACCAACTGTATTCAGCTAGAGAAGCTGAAGAGCGGAAGAAAAGTGGAAAATAGCGTAGAGCATCTTATAGAACACGAAATTCTATTTGGCTACGGAAAGGAGGACATCGACGACACTATTATCCCAATGTGCGTAAATGCACAGGAGCCAACGGCGGCAATGGGTAACGACACACCACTTGCTGTATTAAGCAATAAGCCACAGGTGTTCTTCAATTACTTCCGTCAACAGTTCGCACAAGTTACCAATCCAGCCATCGACTCTATACGTGAAAACCTCGTAATGTCGCTGACTGAATATATTGGACGTGTAGGCTCAGGCATTCTCTCGCCAGACGAATCTAACTGCAAGATGGTACGTCTGCCCCACCCTATTCTAACGAATACCCAACTCGACATTCTATGTAACATTAGATATAAGGGCTTCAACACAGTAAAGCTGCCTATACTCTTTGAGTGTTCAAAGGGAGAAGACGGTCTACGAGAGGCTCTCGACAAGCTATGCAAGGATGCAGAAAAGAGCGTTGACGATGGATATAACTATATCATTCTATCCGACCGCGACATTGACAAGAAGCATGCTGCAATACCATCATTGCTAGCTGTAAGTGCAGTTCACCACTATCTTATATCTGTAGGAAAGCGTGTGCAGACAGCTCTTATTGTAGAGAGTGGCGAAATTCGTGAGATGATGCACGCTGCATTACTACTCGGCTATGGAGCCTCGGCATTATGTCCTTACATGACTTTTGCTATACTTGACGACCTCGTGAAACGTGGAAAGATACAGGAGAACTATGCTACAGCCGAAGCCAACTACATAAAGGCGGTAAAGAAAGCCTTACTGAAGATTATGGCGAAAATGGGTATTTCTACTATACGTTCATACCGCGGAGCACAGATTTTCGAGAGTATCGGTCTATCGGAAAGTCTATTAAAGAATTATTTCGGAACCGAGATGTCAAGTATAGGAGGTATAGGATTGGAAACCATTGCAAGAGATGCCATCGCTATGCACGATAAGGCTTTCGGCATGAAACACGAGCAGGATTTCTTGCCTAACCTAGGACAATTCCACTACCGCAAGGATGGTATTCGCCACGCATGGAACCCTGAAACTATTGCTACACTACAACTTGCAACACGCACAGGTAACTATAAGAAATACAAAGAATTTGCAAAACTCGTTGACGAAAAGGATGATCCTATATTCATACGCGACTTCTTCGATTTCAAACGCAAGCCTATCGATATAGACAAGGTGGAACCTGTGGAGAATATCGTGAAGCATTTCGTAACAGGAGCAATGAGCTTTGGAGCTCTCTCTATAGAGGCACACGAGGCAATAGCCCTTGCTATGAACAAAATAGGAGCACGTTCTAACACTGGTGAAGGTGGTGAAGACAACGCCCGTTTCCACTCTACAGTAGACGGAATATCATTGTCGAGCAAAACAAAGCAGATTGCTTCAGGACGCTTTGGAGTAACAACAGAATACCTCGTTAATGCTGAGGAGCTACAGATTAAAGTGGCTCAGGGTGCAAAACCAGGAGAAGGAGGACAGTTACCTGGATTTAAAGTTAACGAGATAATCGCTAAAACACGCCACTCAATCCCAGGTATCTCGCTCATTTCACCACCACCTCATCACGATATCTACTCTATCGAGGACTTGGCACAGCTTATCTTCGACTTAAAGAACGTGAACCCTAAGGCTGCAATAAGCGTAAAACTCGTTGCCGAAAGCGGAGTGGGCACTATCGCTGCAGGTGTGGCAAAGGCTAAAGCCGACTTAATCGTTATCTCTGGTGCTGAGGGAGGAACAGGTGCTTCGCCTGCATCAAGCATGCGCTTTGCTGGTATATCACCAGAAATAGGACTAAGCGAGACGCAGCAAACGCTTATGAAAAACGGACTGAGAGGTCAAGTAAGACTACAGGTAGACGGACAGCTAAAGACTGGTCGCGACGTTATAATCATGGCATTGCTCGGTGCTGAAGAATTTGGTTTCGGTACGCTTGCACTTATTGTTCTTGGTTGTGTAATGATGCGTAAGTGCAACTTAAACACATGTCCGCTCGGAGTAACATCGCAAAATCCAGAACTGCGCAAGCACTTTATCGGTAAGTATGAATACTTGGTGAACTATTTCACCTTCCTCGCACAGGAAGTTCGCGAATATCTTGCCGAAATGGGATATACTAAACTTGATGATATCGTTGGACACACGGAGTTGCTTCAGGTGAAGGAAAGTGAGAAAGACAGCAAGGCTTCAATGCTCAATTTCAGTCGTCTGCTCCACAAAGAGAATGGTCCATGTTCTCTGTATCACACAACAGAACAGATACATGACCTCTCAAACATCCTTGACCAACAGATTATACGCTCTTCACAAAAGGCTATCGCAACACAAGAAGAGGTGAACCTCGACTATGCTATAAAGAATACCGACCGTGCTGTCGGCACAATGCTCAGTGGACTTGTAGCACAGAAATATGGCGAGGAAGGACTACCAGACTCTACTATCAACGTGAAGTTCAAGGGAAGTGCAGGTCAGAGCTTCGGAGCATTCCTCATGAAGGGTATTAACTTCAAACTTGAAGGCGAGACCAACGACTATTTCGGCAAGGGACTTTGCGGTGGACGCATTGCTATCCTGCCACCTGTACGCAGCAACTTCAACGCAGAAGACAATATCATTGCAGGAAACACAGGACTATATGGCGCAACTAGCGGTGAGCTGTATATCAACGGAAAGGTTGGTGAACGATTTGCCGTAAGAAACTCTGGTGCCATCGCTGTGGTAGAAGGAGCTGGCGACCACTGCTGTGAATACATGACAGGAGGACGCATAGTGGTTCTCGGAGAGACTGGGCGCAATTTCGCTGCTGGTATGAGTGGCGGTGTGGCTTACGTATGGGACAAGAACCACAACTTCGACTATTTCTGCAACATGGATATGGTGGAAATAAATCTTGTGGAGGACAGCAACTATCGTAAGGAGTTGCATGAGCTTATCCGACAGCATTATCTATATACAGGTTCTAAGTTGGCACGCACCATGCTCGACGACTGGAACCGTTATGTAGAGGACTTTATCCAAGTAGTGCCTATCGAATACAAGAGAGTGCTACAGGAGGAACAGGTAAGGAAGCTGCAACAGAAGATTGCAGACATGCAACGCGACTATTAAAATATTTCAATTTTATCAAGATGGGAAATCCAAAAGCTTTTTTGACAATACACCGCCAAGAGGCGGGATACAGACCGGTGCATGACCGTATTCATGACTTTGGAGAGGTAGAACAAACTCTCAACGAAAAAGACAGACGTACACAGGCTTCAAGATGTATGGACTGCGGTGTGCCGTTCTGCCATTGGGCTTGTCCGCTGGGTAACAAAGCTCCAGAATGGAATGATGCCTTATATAAAGGTGATTGGGAATTGGCATACCGCCTGCTTAACGATACCAACGACTTTCCTGAGTTCACAGGACGCATCTGCCCTGCCCTATGCGAAAAAGCATGTGTGCTGAACCTCACGGAACATGAGCCTACGACAAACCGCGAAAACGAGGCGGCAATAACGGAACATGCTTTCCAAGAGAACTACGTAAGGGTGAACATACCTGAGAGAAATGGTAAGAAAGTTGCCGTTATAGGATGCGGTCCTTCAGGACTTGTGGCTGCCACAAGACTTAACCAGATGGGATATGCCGTTACAGTATTTGACAAGAACGAGAATGCTGGTGGTTTGCTTCGCTACGGCATACCTAATTTCAAACTCAACAAGGCTATTATCGACAGACGCATAGACATACTGAAACAGGAAGGTATCGAGTTCCGCTTCGGCGAAATTATAGATGTTGAGAAATTACCTAAAGGGTTTGATGCCTATGTCATCGCCACTGGAACACCAACAGCACGCGACTTGAAGATTCCAGGTAGAGAATTGAAAGGTGTACACTTTGCTCTTGACATCCTGTCGCAGCAGAATAGAATACTTGATGGAGCAGAGTTTACAAAAGACGAACTCGTTTCGGCTAAGGGTAAAAACGTACTCGTTATCGGTGGCGGAGATACAGGAAGCGACTGTATCGGCACGGCTCATCGCCAGGGATGCAAGAGTGTAACACAGATTGAAATTATGCCGAAACCACCTGTAGGTCCTGAAGACCCTAATAATCCTTGGCCAAACTGGCCACGCACCCTAAAGACGACATCGAGCCATGAGGAAGGTTGCGAGCGTCGTTGGAATATTAATTCACTACGGTTTATAGGTGAAGGCGGCAAACTGACTGGTGTTGAGGTACAAGAGATTACATGGAAACCGAGCCCAGAGGGTGGCAGACCGATAATGGAACCTGTGGGGAAACCTGAGGTGATAAAGGCAGAACTCGTTCTTCTTGCTATGGGATTTCTTAAACCAGAGCAGCCTAAATTTGCAGACAACGTATTTGTTGCTGGCGATGCAGCCAATGGTGCATCACTTGTGGTGCGTGCTATGGCAAGCGGAAAGGCTACGGCAAAGAAAGTTGATGATTTCTTAAGCCATAAATAAAATATTGCTGTCCATACATCGGCTGTCCGATAAAATGTGTACCTTTGTTCATGGTTACTCAATTTATATGCAAAAACAAAGGTAACTAAAAGGGCTGAATTCCAGGCGAGGAATCCAGCCCAATTTTTTCACTTTCAAAAAAAGTTTTAGCGGACAGTAATAATAACCAATCAAATCTTCTGATTTAATTTAATTGCAGGATTTTAGTTTTTCTCCCATGTATAGTTGAAACTTATGCCTTGGCTTGAAGTTCCATTCCATTTCATTGTCTTACCACTAACAACGAGCGTTACGTTAAAAGTGTTACCAGATGTGTTCTTGGCAGAAATTTTATTGCCATTAAGAACCCATGTACCCTTGCCGATAGTGCTCGCTGTAGAATAGAAATTACCATCCTCGCTGATCGTAATAGATTTACCGACCATGTAACCGGTTATTGGTTTGCCATTCACATTATCTGTGCTTGCGGTACAAATCCATGTTCCTACAACTTCTTGCACATTAATTCCTTTGCTACCATCTCCATCATCATCGC
>CAVKAH010000116.1:0-929 GCA_963654095.1 Oscillospiraceae bacterium | reverse complement strand
CATCATCGCTGCTACATGCTGTGAAAAACAGAGCTGTTACTGATACCATGAGCATTGCTAAAATGCTCCAAATTTTGTTTGTTTTCATACTTTTTGTTTTGATTAAAAATAGTAATTTAAGTTATCTTTTATTTCGTATTTGCATAATTCTTTTTGATTCGGTGGTGGGCTACAATAAATTTACCCCCAATTCTTTTGCAACACCTTCCTGTGTGAATATGTGGAAAGTATCGGGACGCTGTTCCTTTTGAATTTTCGCTTTCTCCTTTTTTTGATGGACCTACATCTTCACCTTTGATAAAGACATCTGTTTTACCACTTATGTTGCTTGTCACCTTTGCCACAACCTCTTTAAGTTTATCATATAAGCCACATATTTATAATAAATAAATTACATACCATACAAGCCCATCTGGTATAAATCAATTAAGTTATTCTCAACTACCCAAACGCAAAACGTGGGCTTCCATCTCCGCTCGTCTCCGTTCTAGGCCCTAGGAAAGCCCTCCATAAGTGACGAGTAGAGTGTCTGCCCACGCCGGTATCTGCACATATATTATTTTTTTTATTTTATCTATCATTCTGTCAGTGTTTGATGTAATTGCCTGTATTTCAAAAAGATACGCTATTGGTAGGTAACTTATACTTACAATATCTGTCATATATCTGTCATTAAATGGGGAAAAACAATGGTAGCTGTCATTACTCCCTCAAATATCAACGGACTACCCACTTCTTATGCAATAAGGTATAGGATAACGCATCAAAAAGATATTGGTAGCAGAACGAAAGTTTACGGCAGAAACTATGCGTATAACTATGTGTATCAGATATTTAGAAAGAGAGAACCCATTAAATGTCGGTTGATAGACAATGACAGATAGATGACAGATATTGTAAACACTTAACAATATAACCTCTTTATATAC
>CAVKAH010000115.1:0-7015 GCA_963654095.1 Oscillospiraceae bacterium | reverse complement strand
ATAAGTATGCTTGACAGAAGCTTTTGTTTAAAGATATCTGTCATTATCTGTCAGTCGCCAAATACCAGACCTTTTCTATATAAACAGCTAACACACAACACTTTAAGTGCGTTTTTATCCATATACTTTCCTTATGTTACCTATATTATTTAGATACGTTCTCCTATACTTTTTTACCTGAAAAGTGGGGCTTTTTATTTAAAAATTCGGGCTTATATGACAAAAATCGACAAAACCCTTTTCTCCCCCCTTATGACAGATTAGTGACAGATAGATGACAGATATTGTAAACACTTAATAATGTAACCTCCTTATATACAAACACTTATGTTATCCGCTGACAGAATGATAGATAAAACAAAAAAATATATTAAAGCGTTAGAGAAATTCCCACATTTTACCCTATTGCTTTTGACCGCCCCTTGTCTTGAGTTTATCCTTTATACTCTTTCTTGCTTTGCCGATTTGGAAGCGGTATACTTCGTGGGCAAGGATAAAATACACAACGACTTGTATCCATAGCATACGATATTCCGTTGCTACGTCGGTAAGGGTTGCCCCCATCGTGTTCATCCTTACAAATCCGCGGATGCCGAAGGTGGAAGGGAATAGCCACGACACACCTTGCCAAAATGCAGGGATGTTGTTCTGTGGCCATGAAACACCCGACATGAAGAGCAGTGGAACAGAAGAGAATACCACGAGCAGCATCACGTTCTCTCTGTGGCGCATTAGACATGATATCGTCATGCTGAAGAATATACAGGCAAGGATGTATGGCAAGCAGAATATAATAAGGTTTTTACCACTGATAAGACTGATAAAACTGAACATGTATGGCACGGCAGACAATAGATATGCAGCCATGATGGTGTAAATCATGAAATAAGCAAGAGCTTTTCCCCATACAATTCTCATTACACCTCGATAGTGCTTATTGATAGGAACGAGAAAACCATAATTGTTCTTTTCTCTTGCCGTTCCTGCAGCCATACCCACACCCAACAATAACGTTTGCTGAATGATAAGCATTAGTACACCAGGGATGATAAAATTGCCATAGCCTGCCGTATTGTTGAATATCGGCACTTCCTCAAAGTCGAGAGGCTTGGTGGTAATATCGTTCTCACGATTTGTGTAGTTGCCAGCCAGTTCTATTTGTATCTTAGAGTTTAGTCTTCCTTGTATTGCTGTACATGTTTGGAAGATGGCTTTATATGCAAGCATCAAACTCATGTCGCAGTATACTCCAACGTGTGTCTGTTCCATGCGGTTAAGCTTTGTCTGGAAATCCTCGGGGAAATATACCACTCCGTATACTTCACCCTTCCCAACGCAATCTTTCGCTTCCTCCAAGCTTTTGCATTTTATAGCAACTTTGGTGTCAGGTGAAGCATTGAGCATCCTCGTAAATTCACGGCTGGTATTACTATGCGACATATCAACAATGGCTACGGGCACTTCCCTTGTTACCTCATTGTTGTAAATCCAGGAATACAGTAGAGGGTAGGCTAGTGGCACGATGACAAGGAACATCAGCACGCCTTGGTCTTTTAGTACGTTCTTCAGTTCTTTCATGCAGATATAGCATGTGTCTTGTAATATCTTGTATATCTTGTTCATTGTGAGTCTGTTATTATTTACTCCATATACTGATACTCTCTCATTGCCTTTCTTATGTTACCCGCAACGAGCACAGGCAATATTGTGAAGATAATCAGTGCTACTACGTTTACCCAAACATAAGAGAGAGGAAAACTATTGAATACCGCAGTCTGATATATCCTGAAATAATGTCTGAGCGGAAATAGTTGTGCTATTCCTTCCAATGGGGCATCCATGGCAAATACGGGGAAAGCTGTACCTACGAGTGAGAAACTGAGCACTGCCCATAGAGAACATACGCTCATCGACATTCTCAATGATGGCATTAGTCCGAACAAGAATGTTCCAAATCCTTGTGAAGCTGTTACTGCAAGCAGTCCGAGCAACAGTATGTTGCATATTCCTCCTTCATGCGGAAAGCCTAATACCCCATATACATAGAAAGAGTAGATATAGAACATGATAAGGAAAATAATTGTTTGTGGCAATAGCTTACCCAGTATCATCGCCCATGTGTTATCACCAGAAGTGGCAAGCAATTTATGGGCTCTATTGAATTTTAGTTCTGTACCGAAGGTGTATGCCGTAATAAGAAATATAAATAGCATCATACATCCTGGCACGAGCATCGTACTCAGATAGAAATTATAGTTAGTCCATGGGTTTGTTATGGCATGCATATCAATGGCTATTGGTTGCAGAAATGCCATAATCTGTTTCTTTGTGAAGCCCTTTGCTGACAGAGTTGCCGACCCTACACCTGCCGATCCGAGAGAAGCTATTGTCTTCAGGTCTTTATAGAGTAGGGCACCTGCCGTAAGTGATGTGTAGCTGTAATAAAAGGAAATCTTTGGTTGTCTTGATGCAAGCAGCTTGTCTGTGGTGCCTTTAGGAAAGTACATAAAGCCGTAAATCTTGTTCTCTTGCATGGCAAGTCGGGCTTCGTCTACACTATTGTAATAGCCCACGATATGAGTGTTCTGGAAAGCGTCAAGCTTTCTTGTCATACTTCGTGTCGTGGCTGTATTGTCAAGGTCTACGATACCTACAGGCATACTGTTAGGCTGTCCTTGGTTCATCAACGTGGTGAAGAATATCATCACGAAGAGTGGCAACACCACCATACATATTATATATACTGGTGTTGTGAATATTATGCCACACTCACGTCTGGCTGTATTCAATAAACTCTTTGTCATAATCCGTTGTTACTTCTTCACCAAAGTCATTCCAGGTCTTAGTCCGTCAAGCTTTTCTATAGGACGAGCCTTCACCTCGAAAGTCTTTAGGTCATACTGTCCGTTGCTCTTTGTTGCTTTCCATACAGCATAGCTACCTTGGTCTTTTATATAATAGACCTTCATCTTAATGTCTTTTTTAAAGGCTGGAGAGAACGCAGTAAACTCTGAACCGACCTTTAAACCGTTCAGTTGGTCTTCCCTAACATTGAATGTTCCCCATACATCGTCCATAATAGAGATGCTCATTATAGGAGAACCCGTGCCAACGAGTTCACCAACTTTGGGATAGATATCGCTCACCTCACCCTCAACTTGTGCTATCTGTACCGTTTCGTTGATGTATGAGCTGACTTCTTGTACTGCACCTTTTGCTCTGTTTACCTGTGCGGCAGCGGCAGCTTTTTCTTCTTTTCGTGCTCCTTCCTTTGCCATGTCATATTGGCTCTTGGCAGCTTTAGCCTGAGCTTCATAAGCCTTGTATGCGGCAAAAGCTTCATCACGCTTCTGTGCGCTCATCACTCCTTCGTTAAACAATCGTTGCACTCTGTCGTATGTCTTTTTTGATATCTCAAGTCCTGCCTTTGCCTGCTGCCATAGTTCGAAAGCACCTTGTATCTGCTGTTGACGTGCTCCGTTATCTGCCATTGCTTTCATCGCTGCTGCGGCATCTTCAGCACTCTGTGCCTGTGTTTTCTTTGCCTCCACTTCGGGAGCATCAAGTATAGCGAGGGTGTCTCCTACGTGTACATAGTCGCCTTCTTTCACCCTAAGTTCAAGTATGCGTCCAGGCACTTTGCTTGACACTCTATATTCCGATACTTCAATTTCGCCTTGTATCACATCGTCAGTCTTTCCTAATGTGAAATATCCTATCATTCCAGCAACTACTACAACAGCCGTAAAACCAAGTATTGCAAGTATTATGCTGTTCTTTTGTGATTTATTTTCCATAAATATTTTGTATATATTCTAAATTTTTAGAATTCTCAATCAGCAATGCCGACAAGCTCCAAATACTAAACTCTTAATTCTAAATACTAAACTCTAAATTCTAAAACTTTTAATTCAACACACCCAGTGCCTTCTTCAAGTTCACCTGAGAAATCTTAACGTCAACTTCTGCGTCAATCTTCTGTGATTGAGCCTGCATCCATGC
The DNA here is from genome assembly GCA_963654095.1 of Oscillospiraceae bacterium. Lineage (GTDB taxonomy): Bacteria > Bacteroidota > Bacteroidia > Bacteroidales > Bacteroidaceae > Prevotella. Next base: position 3,013 of record CAVKAH010000115.1, on the reverse strand, counting down.
TGTCTGTGCTTCCATCACGTCTGTAGTTTGCAGCACACCTTCCTTGAAACCTATGTTGGCGCATCTCATGTTCTCTTCAGCCTTTTCTACATTCTTCTTTGCCATAGATAGCTTTTTATATGCTTCGTTTAGCTTAAATCTGCTTTGGCTTACTTGTAGACCAATCTTCTCTCTTGTGTCGTCCATTTCGAGCTTGGCTATTGTTGTGGCTGCTTTTGACGCACGAACTTTATAAACACCATCGAGCCAATTCCATACAGGTATTCTTACCATCACGCCGATATTCCATACTCCAGCAAACTTATTTGTGTAGCCGTCGTATACATTAGGATTTGTCATTAAGTAACCTCCTGTTAGCATCACTTGTGGCAAGTAGGCAGCCCTTACGAGTTTTGTAGTCTGCTTGCTTAGGTCTACTGTGTTTTGCAACAGCCTCATTTCAGGTCTGTCGCTTATTGCTGAGGCTGTATCTCCAACGGCGATATCAGAACTTAAATTGATTTCTTCGCTGTTCTCATCAGCGAGTGTGATATTAGAGTCTGTAGATATTCCGCATAGTTGGCAAAGGAGCATCTTGGCTAACGATAGCCCGTCTTCCACTTGGGTTACTTGCATCTCTGCCTCGTTTACCTTTACGTTTACCTTCAAACCATCGGCACGTGTTGCCACACCTTCCTTAATCATCTTTGCCACGTCATCGTCAAGCTTCTTTATGAGCTCAAGATAGCTGTTGGCGAGTTTCTGCTTTTGGCGAAGCGAGACTACTGTCCAGTATGTGTTGTCTATGCTATGCAAAACTGTTTGGTGTGTGGCATCTTCTTTGTTTGCTGCCATTAGCTCGTTTATGTCTGCCATCTTGTTGGCAGCCGTGATAGCTCCACCCATATATAGGGGTTGAGTAACCATAGCCGAAGCCATAAACATGTTTCTATTGTTTGTTCTGAATGCATCGGTTACTTTTTGCCCCAATTTATTCAGCACACCAGTAACTTTAGGGTCTGATATCCCGAGCACTCCTCCTAAGTTTGTTCCTATATTATTGAGCATATCTTTCTGTGTGTTGTTCAGAATAGATATCTCTCTGCTTGACAAGATGTATCCGCCTACTACATTTAGGTGTGGCAGATATTTAGTTCTTGCCGACTTTCGCATCTGTGTTGTCATATCGCGCTCCACTTTGGCAACGGTTAGCGACTTATTGTTGCCTAAAGCCATAGAGCGACAACTGTCAAGTGTCAGCACCTGTTGTGCAGACAGAGGCAGTATTGCAGATGATAATAATATTATTGATAATATTCTTCTCATTTCTTGTTATTTAAATGTGAAGTTTCTTGAACCTATCATGTTGCCGTCAGCAAATACGCTAACATTATATGTTCCTGGGTTCAAAACTTCGCTTACATTCCAATACATTGTTACAGGTGTCTCATTGCCTGTATATTCTATGGTCTTTCTCATTGAATATTGCAAACTGCGGTTCTCGTAGTTTAATGAACCACTGGCTCCCATCACACCTCCTGCTGGAGTTGTTATTCTGACATACAACGTGCGCTGTCCGTTTGTTGCAGTTACGTTCTTTGCTATATTGAAGTTTACAACAATGATTTTCGCATCCTTAATCTTCTTTATAGCTTTCTTTGCATCACTTTTCTTCTTAGGTGTCATGTTTATGCCAGTAGCATCCAGTTGGGCAGCAATGGCAACCTTCTCTGATAGTGAGGCTTTATCGGAGTTTAGTCCCTCTATTTGGCGTGTTGCTTCTGCATACTGTCCCTTCACTTTTGTGTTCTCAGCGGTGAGGTTCTGGTTTAATCTATTCAAAGAGTCTATCTCCAAGACGTAGCTACGGATAATGGCACGGCAGGTGGCAAGCTCTTTCTTTAGTCTTGCTATCTCGCGTGCATCTGTGCTCTTCACGCTCTTAAGCTCCTTTAACAACTCTTGAGTCTTTAGTTGTTCTTGGGTGAGCTGTGCCACGAGTGAGTCGTTGTTTATCTGGCTCTTCATCTCAGAGTATTGGTCAGCAAACTGCTGATACTCATTTTCCATCTCCTTCTTGTCTATCTCGGCAAGTTCCTGCATCTCTTTGTTTGCTTGTTTTTCTTTCTGCAGGCTCATTGTCAGATATGCTATGCCACCAATAAGTAGCAAGCCGATGATGACAATCGGAATTAATACTTTCTTGTTCATATCTTTCTTTTCCTTTGTTTTTGTTCTATTTGTCTGTAATTATGTAAAATCTCTGCAAAAATACTTTCTTTTATTTAGAGTGCAAAGTAAAGTTTGTTATGAAATCTTTATGCGTTGTATTTTTTATATCTATTAAGGAAAAATAGAACAATATTACTTTTTATACTTTATTGATTACTATCGTTTCCCTTTAGGCGTGTTCTAAAAATTACCTTTGATTTTTAGAACACGCCTTTAATGTGCTTAAATAACTACACAAAAGCCTTACCTCTCCATTTTAGAGAATGCCAGCGGCGCATGAGAATTATGCCACGCAGGTTCTCGTCGATACAAAAGGCTACCCACATTCCTATCAATCCTAACCCCATAGGTATGCCCAAGAACCATGCCACGCCCACAGCTACGCTCCATTGACATATAACGCCAACTATTACGGGGTATATGGCATCGCCTGTAGCCCTTAGTGTGCCGCATGCAAAAACATTCTTTACTCTACCATAACTTAATAACAAATCAATGCAGAATATCCATGTTCCCATATGGATAATCTCCTGATTGCTTGTCAATAAAGACATGAGTGTGTGTCCGCCAATGGCAAGCGCAGTGGCAACGATGAGTGTTAGTTTCATAGCAGTATGGAATACATAATTGCCTAATATGTAGGCTGTATGATATCGTAACTGCCCAATAAAATGACCTACGAGAATATTTCCTCCCTGTACGATACTCGTACTGAAAAGTATCACAAAGGTAATTGTCGTCGTGCAGTACACCTTGGTGGTAAGTGCCTCTGTGCTAATTTGATTTATAAAGAATGTTATGG
>CAVKAH010000114.1:0-7170 GCA_963654095.1 Oscillospiraceae bacterium | reverse complement strand
CATATACATATCGTATTCGTCGCATACGGGCATTATGGCTGAGAGGAAATATCTCATGTTCTCCCTTAGCTGCTCCTTGGTTATTCCCTTATACAGGTCGAGAAGCTGGCGGAAGAGCTCTACGGGGTGCTCATCGTCTTCTTTTATGTTTCCGCTTACGAAGCCTTGAGTCTTCACAATGATGTTCTCCACCAGTTTGTGGTCGTCCTCTGGAGTCATTGTCTGCTTCAGCTTCTCTACCTCTTTTAATATATCCTCGCTCCAGTCGTTTTCTGCGCCTTCACGCTTTAGGATACATATATCGAAGTATGCAAACTCTGCATGCGAGAAATAGAGGTTTGTTGTTCCGTTAGGATTTTTATGCTCTAGGTCTGTGCGTGCCCAGTCGAGCACAGGCATAAAGTTATAGCAAATGGTATGTATTCCCTCGAGTGAAAGGTTTTTCAAGCTCTCTTTGTAGTTTTCGATTAGCTTGTCGCGGTCTGGTCCTGCATACTTTATGCTTTCGCATACTGGCAAGCTCTCCACTACGCTCCATCTCATACCGTAGCTCTCGATATAATCTTTAAGGTCTTTGATTTTTTCCCTTGTCCAAACTTCTCCGTTTGGCACATCGTGAAGCGCAGTAACGATACCCTCCACACCTATCTGGCGCAGCATATCGAGGGTTATCTTATCGTTCTTCCCGAACCATCTCCATGTTCTTTCCATAAATGTATATATTAGTTTTTTTGATTTATAGTCAACAAATGTTTTTCTAACAGCTCTATTTTTTATATTAATGCAAAAATACACATTATTATTATAACAACAAAAAGTTATGCAGATTTTAAAATTCTTTTGTATTGCGAAGACATTGCTTCATGGGTATAATTTTTACTGCATGTATGTTATAAAAACACTCTTTCATCTGGCAAAAGAGAAAGGAGTGGAGATGCCTCAAAATTCCAAAAATCCCAAAATTCCATTATCCCAAATAGAGATAAATATAGAGAAAAGTCCCTATTTACGTAATAATGATATAAATGGAACAAGTGGAATTTTGGAATTTTTGGAATTTTCGGAACAATCTTCCAACCCAATCCCCACCGCCTACACCTTTAGCGACAAACTAAAAATGGAAGACCTACCCATCTTCCTCCATCCTTTTTATCAATGAGAAAGACCATGCTGAGAAACATTAAAGTGTATATTCATACATCTTGATGTATATTACAAGAACTGAAAACTTACCACTTAACGATATCCAAACAACGAGTTGCCTGAATTCCGTTAGCCGTCATGGAATAAAAAATGTCGGAACTCTAATAGCATATAGCTACTGAGTTCCGACAATTCTTTATTTATTATTCTGTAGATTAAAGAGAACCTGCATTGCTGTCCTCTTTAGCTTTAACTTCTTTAGAAGAAGAGATAGCGGTTGTCAACAACATTTGCGTTGAGGATAAGCTCCTGCATGAAGTTGCCTGCATACTGCATAGCCTTCTGCTTCAGGCGCTGTTCCATCTCCTGCTCGTTAAACTTGCCAGGACGCATAGTCTTGCTCTTAACTTGGAAGAGATAAACGCCTGCATTACCCTTAACGGCGTGGCTTGAGAACTTGCCCTTTGCTGTTGCTGCAACGGCTCCGCTCAATGCTGGCTCGCTGGCTCCTGTGAGTGTTACGAAAGCTGGCGAAGCAAATGTTATCTGGTTAAGGTCGGCTACCTTAGCACCCTTAGCCTTTGCGCCCTGTATGCTGTTCACGCCTTTCACCTTTGCCATTATCTTCTCTGCCTTCTTGTCTGCTATTACACGCTGCTGCAAGAATTCCTTTACCTTAGCATCATCCCATGGGCGATAACCCTTTTCGTGGGTCTTTGTCAATGCTATAACGAGGAGATGGTCGTTGTCGCCACACTCATACAGAGGTGATATGCTGCCGTCTTTAGCATCGAAGAGCCACTTCATGGCATCACGTGTAGAATGTATGCCTGCTATGAAATGCTCCTGTGTGCTTACGTCAGAGCGTTCCTCCACTTGGAAGCCATACTTTGGTGCGTTCTTCTCCATCTGCTCTACAGTCTGGTTCTCGCTTACAAACTGGCTGAACTTATTGTATGCAGCATTGTAAGTGGCTTTAGAGAACTTTATCTCCTTCTTTATTACGGCAGCGGTATATTTTGTTGCCATAGCCTTGCGGTCGGTTACCTGAAGGATAATGTTGCCCTGCTGCATCTCGATGTTCTGAGTAGCGTTTACAGCAAGAGTGTTAAGAGCGTTTACATATTTCTTTGTATCGCTGTCCATTGAAGGAGCCTGCTGATACTGCTGTGATGTTATCCACTGCTTGTCGCCAGTCTGCTGATATTTCTTTGCGATAACCTCAAAGTCGGCACCGCCCTGCAGAGCTGTATAGATACTGTCGGCTCTGTTCTTTGCCTCTTGTGGTGTAGCTCCACCCACCTGAATGGCACGGAACTGTACAGAGTCTGGCATTTCCTGACGTGCTATGAGCTTTATGATATTCAGGGTGTTGTCTTGATTATTCTGGAACACTGGTGTTGTGCTACCTACAGAGATAGAGTCGAGACGCTGTGCGATATCATTAGGGAACGCAGTCTTTGTTTGTGGAATACCAAGATAGTTTACGAGGCTTGCGCTCTTGTGCATTACCTGTGTAGGGTCTGATGCAGCAGCAAGCTCTGTGTCGTATGCAGCAAATTCTTTTTTGAGAGCTGCCAAGTCTGAAGCAGAAGCTTTTACCTGAACGTCTACGTACTTGATGTCGCGTGTTTCAGCTTGCTGTTTGAAAGCAGGCTTCAGCTCGTCATACTTTGCTTTAAGGTCAGCATCGCTAACTTTTACGTCCTTGTCATTAATGTCGGAGTAAGGGAAAGCAGCAAGCTGGATGTTGCTTTCTTCGTTCTCGTCCTTGTATGCCATCTTTGCTGATACTGGGTTAGAGAGGAAGCAGTTTGCAAAGAGTGCCTGATACTTCTGTGCAAGGATTTGCTGACGAAGGCTCTTCTCTACGAATGTCCAGAAATCATATATGTTCTGGTATTGCTCTGCCATCTGTGGATTGGTATTGCGAGCCGACTTGTATTCGTTAAGGAACTTCTTCAGAGCTGAGGCGTCGAAGCGTCCTGTCTGCTGATTTACGAAAGGAGTCTGCATGAGCATAGGGTGTGTGCCCTGTGTTAGCACGTTCTGTAGCTCTTTGTCGGTTACGGTAAGTCCGAGCTCTGCACATTCTTTTTCAAGAACTTTGTTGCTTACGTAGGTCTGCCATACTTGGTCTTTTACCTGATTAAGCTCGTCGTCGGTGAGGTTTTCCCTTCCCTGAGTAATTTTTATTACGTTTGTAAACTCGTCAACAAGTTTCTGATAGTCTTGCATGTTGACCTTTTCGCCGAGCACCTTGCCTATCTGCTGACGGCTCTCGTTCTTTGAAGCATCGCAAGAACGGAATCCTTCTTCGGCGATGAATGCCAAAAGCGCAAATCCTATTACTCCTACGAGCAGGGCGCCATGACTTCTAATTTTGCCTAATGCTGCCATTTGATTGTTTGTTTTTTATTATTATTTTGTTTTTCTTTCTTTATGTTTGTTGATGTATGTATACACTTTAGCGCACAAAAGTACAAAAAAGAATAGACAAAACGTCATTTTATGTAAAAAATGTTGCTTTACCCTATTACTTTTAGCCGTACAAGCTCTATTTTTGTCATTGTATTTTTAATTATCTTGAATTCATATTTGCCCACACGAACCACCTCGTTTATCTTGGGGAAGTTTTCGTATTCATGAAGGATAAGTCCGCCAACGGTCATATAATCCTCGCTTTCTGGGAGGTCTAAATCGAACATCTGGTTCACCTTGTCTATCTCCAAACGGGCAGAGAGCGTATACGTGCCGTCGGGGTTGTTCAGGGCTACGAGATTGGAATTGTCGTGTTCATCCTCTATATCGCCAAAGATTTCTTCTACGATATCCTCGAGGGACACGATGCCTGAGGTGCCTCCAAACTCGTCTACCACAACGCCTATACTCTTTTTCTGCTGCATCAGCATGCGCATCATCTTACGGGCTGACATGGTTTCTGGCACGAAGGGCATCTGGCGGATATGGCTATGCCAATCGTTGGGATTACGGAAGAGCTCGAGTGAGTGGATATATCCGATGATGTGGTCTATATCTTCACGATATACGAGAACCTTGGATTTTCCGCTTTCGATGAATGTCTGACGCAGTTCTTGCAGCGGACACGACACTTCAACGGCACATATCTCTGTGCGTGGCACCATACAATCTCTTACCTTTGTATCGGAGAACTCGAGTGCGTTCTGGAATATCCTCACCTCGTCGGTTATCTTTGTGTTTTCGGAAGCGTTGTCGATACTTGTCTGCACAAGGTAGTCGAGGTCTACTTTAGAGAACAAGCCGTCATCACCATTATCCTTCACCTTTATGCCAAAGATACGCAGCAACAGTCTTGACAGCAATGTTGATATGCGCACCACGGGCCATAATATGATATAAAAGAAGTATGCTGGAAAGATAAATAGCGAGAACAAGCGGTTGGGATTGCTCTTGAACAATGTCTTGGGAAGGAACTCTCCTGTAAACAATACTATTATTGTGGAGAGTATTGTATCGAGAGCCACGCTCAATGCTGGGTCGTAGCCCTGAAAAATGGTTCTGTCGAAAAGGCGTGCTATGAATATACCATAAACTACAAGCACTATGTTGTTGCCAACGAGCATTGTGCTCACAAACTCATTGGGGTGATGAAAGAAATAAGACTGCAATCGGCGGTTAAGCCCCGACACGTCTTTATCCATTTCTGCCAACATTCTATTGCTCGAAACGAAGGCTATCTCCATTCCTGAGAAGAATGCCGAAAGAACGAGCGTTATTAATATCCCTATTAGTTCCATTTAATTTTATATTGTGGCTCTCCTATATTGAAGCTCTTTTGTATTTACTGCCAACTAATCCGCAGTTTTTGCCTACTGTTGGTTTGTTCTGGCAAACGGCGATTGTTGTGGGCGGAGCTTCTGCTTTGTGGTGTCGGGAGCTGAAACGATGGTGTCTCCCTCACTCGACAGCATATCACCTTTTATAAACGAGCCTTTGGTATTACTGATAATATAATGTGTTAGTCGTTCATCACTTCGGAAATAAGCACCTTGAAGTTCTCTGTCGGGAGTTACAAGTCGTGAGAACTGATTGCTATAAAGCTCATGACGCCCTTGGTCCCAATACAGCTCCTGACTCTGAAAGCGTAATCCGTCGGCAGTGCGCACTCTCACTCTGCCTCTCAGCTCCCATAGCTTCTGCTGGTCATAGAAATATGCCGTATCGCTCTGTATATACGCCTGAACATGGAATTTCTCGTCAAACTGTTCAAGGAACAATCCTCTCTCGAATATCCAGCGTGAAGGGTTACGCACGGTGTTCACCTCCCATTTCTCCGTTACGATGCGATATTTCATAACGCCAGAGTCGGAGATAAGCGTATTTACACCATAGCTTGTCATCATCGACACAGAGTCGCGAGCATGAATAGCTGGTGCTGTGTGTTCTTTCTCCTGTGAGCAGGAGAAGGTGGCAGACAACAATACCAATAGTGCAAATGGGAGATGCTTCATATCTATGTTACCCCTCTATTTTCTTCTTACTCTACCTTCCACTTCATGAACCAACGCTCGTTGAAGGTCAAGCCGATGTTGATGCGGAAAGTATTCTCTGTGATATAGTTTTTTGCTGCGGTATGCACCCACTGTCCTGATATATTTAGGATAGAGCGACTGTTATAGCTGTTTACAATAGGTATACCGAAACCTATGCTTGCACTGAACTCTGACGGACCGTCATTGCCGTTTATCTTTGTATAAGGTGTGGAGTAAGATGCACCTGCACGGATATGCAGACGCTTCAAGAAGCTACGGCTCTGCTCATCACCGCAATATTCGCCTCCTGCCGTTAGCTTATGGCGATCGGTATAATAGTTTGAAGACAATGCGTAAGACGGAACATTGTTCACTTCTTTATATACTGGGAAAGACAACGAACCCCACTTCTGATAGTTGTAGTCTACACCCACCTTCCATCTATTGTCGTGTATCCATGTAGCACCAACAGCAATTTGCATTGGTATCTCCAAACCATTCTTTACCTTATATGATGCTGTATCCGACACGGATGTAGAGGGATTGGTAGATATTACCTTACACTCTGGATCAGCTCCAAGCTTATGACCAGGAGTGAATGTAACACCGAGGGTGAGCCAGTTCTTCTTATTCATCTTAAACTGGTATTGTGCTCCAAACTCAAGTTTATAGTTTGTTACGTTGGCTGTATATAGCTTCTGCACTGTCTTGGCATACGAGTCGCTATATGTATTTGACACAAGACGCTCGTAGTCGCCCCACAGATATGCCACATTGACACCAAGAGAGAAGCCCTTAAACAACTGATAACCTACACCTACATACACTTGATGCAAGCCGCCATCGCCATAATAGCTGTTTGCATAGGTGCTTGATACGTCAGTCGTAGACTTTCCTGTTGACGAATAGTTATATCCGATATTCGTATAAGGCAATATACCGAAACTTAATCCGCAATGGCGAGCCACACGAAAGGCTGCAACGGCGTATTCGAAATCGGCATTCTTGGCATTAAGCTTTCTGCTGCCTTCCTTAAAGTTTGTTATCTGTCCCGAAAAGCCTACATCAAACAAAAAAGTTAGGGAGTCTACTGCAGAATATGATGCAGGGTTGATGGTATTTACCTGATTATGCTCTCGAAAAGCTATTCCAAGACCATTCATACCACGATTAAAACCTGTTGTCTGATCGCTTTGCACTCCTAGTCCGTACTGGCTATATGGAGAATTTGTACCGCTCTGTGCCGCTGCGCTAAGGCTTATAGCCATTACAGAAAAAGCGCAAATAGCTTTTTTATTTATGTTCATTGTTGTATTCTAATATTCTGTTAAGTCCTTTCGGAACGATATAATCGTCTGCAAAGATGGATAAATTTTCTGGAAAATGCAAATTTAGATGCACTCCACCAGTTAAATATACGTAAAGTTGAGGATATTTAGCTAAAAAATTATTTATATAACCCTCTATCTCATACTTTATGCCATTCATCACTCCACTGCGCATTGCTGTATGC
>CAVKAH010000113.1:0-7330 GCA_963654095.1 Oscillospiraceae bacterium | reverse complement strand
GTTGAAAGTGAAACGTGCCGATGGTCGCGAACTTATCATTGAAGTTCAGCAGCATATCGGTGAGGATACCGTGCGTACAGTGGCAATGGACAATACGGATGGCTTGCAGAGAGGATTGGAGGTGGTGTCTACAGGTTCACCTATTCTAATGCCTGCTGGTGAGCAGATTAAAGGCAGAATGATGAATGTTATCGGACAGCCTATTGATGGTATGGAAACTCTTGATATGAAGGGTGCTTATCCTATTCATAGAGAAGCTCCTAAGTTTGAAGATCTTTCCACCCACAAAGAGATGTTAGCTACGGGTATTAAAGTCATTGACTTGTTGGAACCTTATATGAAAGGTGGTAAGATTGGACTCTTTGGCGGTGCTGGTGTTGGTAAGACCGTGCTTATTATGGAGCTTATTAACAATATTGCCAAAGGACACAATGGATATTCTGTTTTTGCTGGAGTAGGAGAACGTACCCGTGAAGGTAACGACCTTATCCGTGATATGCTCGAATCTGGCGTAATTCGCTATGGCGAAAAGTTTAAGAAAGCCATGGAAGAGGGAAAATGGGACTTGAGCCTTGTAGACAAAGAGGAGTTGCAAAAGAGTCAGGCTACGCTTGTCTATGGACAAATGAACGAGCCACCAGGTGCACGTGCTTCTGTTGCGCTCTCAGGACTTACCGTAGCAGAGGAATTCCGTGATCATGGAGGTAAGGATGGTGAAGCTGCAGATATAATGTTCTTCATTGATAATATCTTCCGTTTCACTCAGGCAGGTTCAGAGGTTTCAGCTCTTCTAGGACGTATGCCTTCTGCCGTTGGTTATCAACCTACATTGGCAAGTGAAATGGGTGCCATGCAGGAGCGTATTACATCTACAAAGAAGGGATCTATTACTTCTGTTCAGGCTGTTTATGTACCAGCTGATGACTTGACAGACCCTGCTCCTGCTACAACCTTTACTCATTTGGATGCAACAACTGAGTTAAGTCGTAAAATTGCTGAGCTTGGTATTTATCCTGCTGTAGACCCATTAGGCTCAACAAGTCGTATTCTTGACCCGCTAATTGTCGGAAAAGAACATTACGAATGTGCCCAGAGAGTAAAAGAAATTCTCCAGAGATATAAGGAATTGCAGGATATTATTGCTATTCTCGGTATGGATGAGCTTTCTGATGAGGACAAGCTGACAGTGAATCGTGCACGTCGTGTACAACGTTTCCTATCACAACCATTTACCGTGGCAGAGCAGTTTACTGGTATTCATGGCGTAATGGTTCCTATTGAAGAGACGATAAAAGGTTTTAATATGATTCTCGATGGTAAGGTTGACGACCTTCCAGAGCAAGCGTTCCTTAACGTCGGAACTATTGAAGATGCTATTGCCAAAGGTAAGAAATTGCTTGAGGCTGCTAAAGCAAACGCCTAAAATTGTTATGATATGAGTTTAGATTTAAAAATCGTCTCTCCTGAAAAGTTGGAGTATGATGGCATGGTTGACCGTGTGGTCGTTCCTGGTGTAAGTGGCGAGTTTGAAATACTTGTCAATCATGCTCCCATTATCTCCACCTTAGATAAAGGACGAGTAATATTTCACGACTCTGAGGGAACACATGAGTTGAATATCTCAATGGGGTTTGTCGAAGTACAAAAGAATGTAGTAAACATTTGTGTTGAACTTTAATACAGTATATATAGCATGCTGAAAATCAATAATGTAAGAAAACTTTGTCAAAGATATATTGTACAGAGTGTTGCGATAATCTTTGTTCTTGCTATTATTGTCTTGGCTGTTTCTTGTTTGGGAGCTGTTGAAAATCTTGTCTCGCCTCTTGTTGTGAGCGTTATCTTTTCGCTTGTAATAAATTTGGCAGATGGTTTGATATGGAGACGTGTGGCAGAATACAATTCTGATTTTCTACCTACATTCTATACGGCAGTATCTGGTTTTCGCATGTTGCTTGCTCTTGCCACACTCTTTGGATGTTATCTAGCAGTGGGGCGGGATGCAATGTTAGAATACTGTATAGTGTTTATGGGTTACTATTTCGTACTTCTCATACATCATTCTCTGTTCTTCTCAAAAGTTTCAAATTCTCACTCTACGTGTGATAAAGACGATGTTCTCCGTGAGCATAAGATGTAAATCTTTATCGGGAAACAGGGTCTTAATAAAGAAAAATAAACTTTTAATATGAAACAATTAAGGTCATTATTTATTCTCATGATATTTGCGCTTTTGCCTCTTGCCGTTTCGGCAAGCGAAGGTAAAGCCAATGAGGGTAAGCTCGATATTCCTGAGATTGTACTTGAGCACTTGTCCGACTCATACGAATGGCATATCGCTACGTTCGGTGATAAGAGTTTGAGTATTCCTCTACCTGTCATTGTGCGTAGCTCAAATACAGGTGAATGGTATGTCGGCAGTGCTGAAAACTTACCGAAGCCATTCTATTTCGATACAGAACATCATGGCAAAATATATGAAAAAATGCCAGATAATACTTCTGTTCGTCCACTTGACCTGAGCTTTACAAAAACTGTGGCACAGATTTGGATTGTGGTTATAATTCTTATTGCTGTATTTCTTTCATGTGCTCATTGGTATAAGAAGCGTAATGAGAAAAGTGAAGCTCCTGGTGGTTTTGTAGGATTCATGGAAATGTTTGTAATGATGGTTTACGATGATGTAATAAAGGCATCTATAGGAGAAAAGCACTTTAAACCGTATGCCCCATATCTTCTTACGGTATTCTTCTTCATCTTTACAACAAATATATTGGGGTTACTTCCAATTTTTCCTGGTGGAGCGAATGTAACAGGAAATATAAATATAACGTTCTTCCTAGCTTTATGCTCAATGGTTGCAATAAATCTATTTGGAAATAAAGAATATTGGAAAGACATTTTCTGGCCAAACGTACCAGTATTCCTAAAAGCTTATCCTGTACCATTGATGCCAGTTATAGAATTCTTCGGTGTACTAACAAAACCATTTGCTCTTATGGTTCGTCTCTTTGCCAATATGATGGCAGGACATGCCATAATATTGAGTTTTACCTGTGTAATATTCTTGGGATGGTCAATGGGAGTAGGCTTTGGCATTGGATTGAACTTCATCAGTTGTATAATGATGTTGTTTATGAATGCTCTTGAAGTGCTCGTAGCATTTGTTCAGGCATACGTGTTTACATTGCTGAGTGCCGTCTTCATTGGATTGGCTCATAAGGAAGAAGAATAAAAATTTGCTTTAAGGCATTGAAAATATATTTCAGTAATATATAGTATAATAACAAAAAATTAATAACAACTTAAAATTTATAGAATTATGATTATTTCATCACTTTTGGCTGCTGAAGGTCTAGCACAGCTGGGCTGCGGTCTCGGAGCAGGTATTGCAACAATTGGTGCTGGTTTGGGTATTGGTAAAATTGGTGGTAGCGCAATGGATGCTATTGCTCGTCAGCCTGAGGCAACTGGTAAGATCCAGACAAACATGATTCTTACAGCAGCTTTCGTTGAGGGTTGTGCATTGTTCGCAATTGTTGCTTGTGCCTTCCTTATCAAATAAAGACACCAAGTAAGTTATAAAAAAGTGTTTGTAAATCAACGTAAATGGATTTATCAAGTTTGCCATCAATATTGACTCCTGACCCAGGACTACTCTTTTGGATGCTTCTCGCATTCTTGGTGGTTTTCTTCGTACTTGCCAAGTTCGGTTTCCCTGCTATGGTAGGTATGGTAGAAAAGCGCAAGAAATATATTGACGAGAGCTTACAAAAAGCTCATGAGGCTTCTCTAAAACTAGACAATATCAAGCAAGAGAGTGAGGCAATCCTTCAGGAAGCACGTGAGAAGCAAGCCTTAATATTAAAGGAGGCTGCTGAAACACGTGACGCTATTGTGGAGAAAGCTCAAGATAAAGCTAAAGAGGAGAGTGCTCGTATTATCAACGAAGCGAAAGCTGAAATTGAAGCACAGAAGCAAGTTGCCATTAGCGATATCCGAAAGCAAGTAGCCATGTTGAGCGTTGAAGTGTCAGAAAAAATCTTGAGAAAGGAACTCGACACGGACAAGGCACAGATGGACTACATAGATCTTATGCTGAATGAAGTGAATTTAAATAAATAAGGTAAGATGGATTTAGGATTAATATCGGTTAGATACGCTCGAGCCTTACTCAAGGCAAGCAATCAGGAGAAGCAGTCTGAGCAGGTCTATGCTGACATGCAGACTCTCGCCGCAGAATATATTAATGTGCCAGAACTGAGTGCCACCATAGCTAATCCTATGCTTTCTGCAGAACAGAAAGAAGCATTGCTTATAACTGCAACAGGAAGCACAAAATGTGATTTGACCTGCCGTTTTATAAAGCTAGTAATGAAAGAGGGTAGGGCGAGCATTATGCAATTCATCGCAAACTCGTTTATTACTCTATATCGAGAGCAGAATAACTTAATTCAGGCTAAATTATCAACAGCCGCTACTTTGAAGACGGAAACGGAAGCAAAGTTGCGGAAGTTAGTAGAGAGTAAGACAAATGGTAAGGTGGAGTTTAAAACTGCTGTTGACAAAGAACTCATTGGAGGCTTTGTCTTAGAGTTTGACACGTATCGTCTTGATGCAAGTGTGAAGCATCAGTTGTCTACCGTTTTGTCGAAGCTTAAATAATAAATAAAACATTAATATGTCAGATAAAATTAAACCAAGCGAAGTTTCTCAGGTGCTTCTTGAACAACTGCAGAGTATAAGCAATAGCGAGCAGTTCGACGAGGTTGGTACTGTACTCCAGGTTAGCGATGGTGTTGCCAGAATTTATGGTTTGCGTAATGCTGAGGCTAATGAGCTTTTGGAGTTTGAGAATGGTACTATGGCAATCGTCATGAACCTTGAGGAGGACAACGTAGGTTGTGTGCTTCTCGGTTCGACGGCTGGTATCAAAGAGGGCATGGTTGTAAAGCGTACAAAACGTATTGCATCTATTCGTGTAAACGACAATATGTTGGGACGTGTAATCAACCCATTGGGACAGGCTATCGACGGTAAGGGAGAGTTGGACTTAACAGAGTCTTTCGAAATGCCTCTCGACCGTAAGGCCCCTGGCGTAATCTATCGTCAGCCAGTAAAAGAACCTCTCCAAACTGGTCTAAAAGCTGTGGATTCAATGATTCCTATTGGACGAGGTCAGCGTGAGCTTATCATTGGCGACCGTCAGACTGGTAAGACCGCTATTGCTATAGATACTATTATAAACCAGAAGAGCTTCTATGATGCAGGAAAACCTGTATATTGTATTTATGTTGCAATTGGTCAGAAAGCATCAACGGTAGCAGCTCTTGTTGCTAATTTGAAAGAGCATGGTGCTTTACCTTATACAATAATTGTGTCTGCTACAGCTGCCGATCCTGCCGCCATGCAGTATTATGCACCATTTGCTGGTGCTGCTATTGGTGAGTATTTCCGCGACCGTGGTTATTCTGCTCTTGTTGTATATGATGACCTTTCAAAACAGGCTGTTGCATATCGTGAGGTATCTTTGATACTTCGTCGTCCTTCAGGACGTGAGGCATATCCTGGCGATGTGTTCTATTTGCATAGTCGTCTTCTTGAACGTGCTGCACGTATAAACGACCAGCAAGAGGTTGCAGAACAGATGAACGACCTTCCTGAATGTATGAAAGGACATGTAAAGGGTGGAGGTTCTCTTACTGCTCTTCCTATCATCGAAACACAGGCTGGTGATGTTTCGGCATACATTCCGACAAATGTAATTTCGATTACCGATGGTCAGATATATCTTGAGAGCGACCTCTTTAACCAAGGTTTTCGTCCAGCCATCAATGTAGGTATCTCTGTAAGTCGTGTTGGTGGTTCTGCTCAAATAAAGAGTATGAAAAAGGTTGCAGGAACATTGAAGATAGATATGGCTCAATATCGTGAGCTTGAATCATTCTCTCAGTTCTCAAGTGATATGGATGCTGTAACGGCGATGACTTTGGATCGTGGTCGTAAGAATAATCAACTTCTTATTCAGCCACAGTATAGTCCAATGCCAGTAGGTGAGCAGATAGCAATTCTCTATTGTGGTACCCACGGACTTATGCGTGATGTACCTGTTGAAAAAGTTCGCGAGTGTCAGGATGCATTCCTCGATAAGTTGCGCACCGCTCATAAAGAAGATGTCATCGATGTACTTACTTCTGGTGTTATCAATGATGAGGTAAGCCAATTGATAGAAAACGTTATGGCAGACATTGCCGGACAGTATAAAAACTAATAGCTTATGCCTTCACTGAAAGAAATTAAAGGCAGGATTGCCTCTGTAAATAGCACTCGCAAGATTACGAGTGCGATGAAGATGGTTGCTTCCTCCAAGCTACACCATGCTCAGCAGATGATTGAGAATATGCTTCCTTATGAAAATATGCTTGAGCGTATCCTTCGTTCATTCCTTGCAAGCGAGGCTGATGCTCATACCATTTTCAGTGAGGTTCGTCCTGTAAGGCATGTAGCATTTGTAGTTTACTCTTCCAATGGCAGCCTTTGTGGCGGTTTCAATTCTAATATAATAAAGCAGCTCAATTCTGCTATTGACGAGTATTCAACGCTTGGCAAAGAGAACATCATTGTATATCCTATAGGAAGAAAGGTTGCAGAACAGGTTCAGAAAATGGGCTTGAAGAGTGGTGGCGATTTTATTGATCTTGCAGACAAACCTAATGTTTCGCAGTGTTTAGATATAGCGAAAGAGTTGGAAGAAAAATTTGTTAAAGGAGAGATTGATAGGATAGAGTTGATTTACCATCATTTCAAGAGTGCAGGCTCGCAAATCTTGCAACGCAAAACCTTCTTGCCGATAGACATTAAAGAAGCTATAGGCTCTGATAATGATAGAGATCTCAGTCATAAGGCTGTAACAGCGGAGATGCAGGAGTATCTCAGACAGAATAGCAAGGATGAAGAGAAGAATGTTGTAGAGGCAAAACCTCTCAATGATAATTTCATTGTAGAGCCAGATATGAATACAGTTTTGAAGACATTGATACCAAAACTAACTCATCTGATGCTCTATACAGCTCTTCTTGACAGCAATGCTTCTGAGCATGCAGCCCGTATGGTTGCCATGCAGACTGCAACCGATAATGCTGATGAACTATTGCGAGTTCTTAATTTGCAATATAACAAGAGTCGTCAACAGGCAATTACAAACGAATTGCTTGATATTGTTGGAGGTTCTGCAAATAGTTAGTTGCAATTTTGAGGACGAATAAAAACAATAAGGAAATAGGGTGGTCGAATGAAGGCTACTCTATTTTTTTATTGCTGTCCGCTAAAA
>CAVKAH010000112.1:0-7417 GCA_963654095.1 Oscillospiraceae bacterium | reverse complement strand
CTCTATTACTGCAAGTTTCTCCAGTGAAGCGAATGCCTCATTGTTGTCCTTGTAGTATCCGCATCCCATGCCTGCACCTTTGGCTGCACCAACACTTCCGTCAGTTTCATATAGTTCTATCGTTGCTCCACTTACATTGGCAAGAGTATCTCTGAACAACGGACTTAAGAACATATTTGCTTTTCCTGCGTGAATCTTCTTGATATCCATTCCCATCTTTCCCATAATTTCCATGCCATAGCAGAAGCTGAACACGATGCCTTCTTGTGCAGCCCTTATAATGTGGGCTTTGGTATGTTTGTTGAAGTTAATGCCGTGCAAAGAACAGCCAGTTTCTTTGTTTTCAAGCACTCTCTCCGCTCCGTTTCCAAACGGAATAACCGACAAGCCTTCGCTACCGATAGGGATGTTGGCTGTAAGGTTGTTCATCTCTGCATACGAAATTCCCTCGGGAGCAATATTTTTTCTAATCCATGCGTTGAGAATTCCTGTACCATTGATACACAGAAGAACACCAAGTCGGTCTTGTTCTTCGGTATAATTTACGTGTGCGAAGGTGTTTACACGACTCTTTTTGTCGTAGCCCACATTGCCTAACACACCATAAACTACCCCCGATGTACCAGCTGTAGAAGCAATTTCGCCAGGGTTGAAAACATTTAGGCTTAGTGCATTATTCGGTTGGTCGCCAGCACGATAGCTGATAGGTGTGCCTTCTTTCAGTCCTATTTCATTTGCAGCCTTTGCAGATACTGTGCTTTGTTCGCAGAATGTAGGAACTATGTCGGGGATAAGACACTTATCAATGCCATAAAAGTCGAGCAAGAAATCGGCAGTTTTTCTCTCTTTGAAATCCCAAAGAATACCTTCGCTGAGTCCGCTCACCGTAGTGTTTACCACGCCGCTAAGCTTCATAGCGATATAATCTCCTGGCAACATAAACTTGTATATCTTACTATAAATATCAGGTTCATTATCCTTTACCCATGCTAACTTTGCTACCGTGAAGTTTCCTGGGGAGTTTAGAAGATGTCCGAGACATTTGTCTGCTCCGATACCGAGGAATGCTTTTTCTCCGTAAGGTACAGCTCTCGAGTCGCACCAAATGATGGCAGGGCGCAACACCTCAAGATTTTTGTCAACGCACACTAGCCCATGCATCTGGTATGAAATGCCGATGGCTGTAATATCTTCAGCCTTGGCATTTGCCATTTCCTTTACCTTATTTATACAAAGCTTACAATTTGTCCACCACATTTCGGGGTCTTGTTCCGCCCATCCGCTTTTTACGGCAATTATAGGAGCTTCTGTTTCGGGAAAGAATGTTGTGGCTGCGCATTTCCCGTTATCTACGTCAACTAATGATGCCTTGACAGATGAACTTCCTACGTCAAGACCAAGGAAATATCGTTTACTCATAGTACTTTTATTTAAATATGTGTTTTAGTATTTATGTGATAACATGATTTATGGTTAGAATAACGATAGCGACAAGTCCACTTGCGGTTTGCTATTGTCATCTTTACCATTGTCTGTATCTTCTTCGTCAAAGTTAAAGAACAGTTGGTTATCAGTATTTGTTTTATGATTTAACTTGTAGTGTCCCCACTTGCCAGTTTTTTCAAAGATACTATCTTTGTTTTTACTGTTCTTATTTATGCAGGCAACAACATCCTTATAGACCATTTCGTATGAAACGGATTCAAAAAGTCCGTTGCGCATATTATAAATATGGCGAGTTATCTTTTTTATAGACAGACCATCATTGCCTGCTTCGTATAAAAGTCGTGTTATGTCTTGCTCGTAGTTCATATATTAAAAAGGGGGTGTGCCTTAAAAGAAACTTTTAGACACACCCCTCCTTTTAGTTATTATTATTTCCTCAGAGTATTAAGCCAAGAGGAACTTGTTGTCTTCGCCTTTAATCTTGCCTTCTTTAAGCAACCATCCCATACCGAGGAGTGTTTCCTCTTTTGTAATTTTTGCTGCCTTAGCGATTTCGTCTACGCTGAGTGCCTTTTCTGCAACAGAGAGTGCCTGGTAAACATCACCAGCCTTGAAACCTACAGTCTCAGCACTGATGTTGAATGTCGTTACAACTTTTTTAGCAGTTGTTCTCTTTGTTGTTGCCTTCTTGGTTGCTGGCTTAGCTGCAACCTTCTTTTCTGTTACTTTTTTCTCTACCATAATAATAAAATTTCAATTCGTCCTAAGTCATTGAGACTTATAACTTTATAAGTCGTTACAAATGTAACTCTTTTTTTTTACACTATTTCTCTTTTATTGCTTTATTTAAGAGAATTGTAACAAAGAGGTGGCATTTTATGCGTTTTCTTGACCTAAATCAACGTTTATCTGCAATTCTTTAAGCTGTTTGTCATCCAAAGTGGAAGGTGCATCAAGCATTACATCGCGACCGCTATTGTTCTTTGGGAAAGCGATACAGTCACGTATTGAGTCGAGACCTGCCATGATTGACACGAAGCGATCTAGTCCGAAAGCAAGTCCAGCGTGAGGTGGTGCTCCGTATTTGAAGGCGTTGATAAGGAACCCGAACTGTGCCATAGCCCTTTCTGGTGTAAATCCAAGGATGTTAAACATCTTTTCTTGCAACCTACCGTCATGGATACGAAGGCTACCGCCACCAACTTCGATACCGTTGCATACAAAGTCGTAAGCCTTTGCACGTACTTTTTCAGGATGTTCGTCAAGCAAAGGAATGTCGTCAGGGTTAGGCATAGTAAATGGGTGGTGTGTCGCCATCAAGCGTTGTTCTTCATCACTCCACTCAAAGAGAGGGAAGTCGATAATCCACAAGCATTCGAATTTATCCTTATCTCTAAGTCCGAGTCTGTCGCCCATTTCCAATCGCAAACTGCAAAGTTGTATTCTTGTCTTGTTTGCGTTGTCTCCGCTGAGGATAAGAATAAGATCGCCAGGTTTAGCGTTCATCTCTTTTACTACGTTGGCAAATACCTCTGGAGAATAGAACTTGTCGATACTGCTCTTTGTTGTGCCGTCTTCGTTAACCTTAATCCATACCAATCCCTTTGCGCCAACCTGTGGCCTTTTAACGAAATCAGCAAGTTGATCGAGCTGTTTTCTTGTATAATTTGCACATCCTGGGGCACAGATACCACCGATATAGTTAGCATCGTTGAACACAGAGAACTCTCCTGTTCCCTTCAGAGTGTCCATGAGTTCTACGAACTCCATATCAAATCTCAAGTCAGGCTTATCGCTACCGAAACGTTTCATAGCTTCGTGCCATGTCATCTGCAGGAGTTTCTCTGGGAGCTCCACACCACGTATCTCTTTAAACAAGTGGCGAGCCATTGCCTCAAAGAGGTTTATTACATCGTCTTGGTCAACAAACGACATCTCGCAGTCAATCTGTGTGAACTCTGGCTGGCGGTCTGCTCTCAGGTCTTCATCACGGAAACACTTCGCAATTTGGAAATATCTGTCAAATCCGCTTACCATCAGAAGCTGTTTAAGTGTCTGTGGACTTTGTGGAAGAGCATAGAATTGTCCTGGGTTCATTCTTGATGGAACAACGAAATCTCGTGCTCCTTCAGGTGTGCTACCTATGAGTATAGGTGTCTCAACCTCAATGAAATCTTTTGAATCAAGGAAGTTTCTTATAAGTATTGTCATGCGATGGCGTAGCTCAAGGTTCTTGCGAACAGTAGGTCTGCGCAAGTCGAGATATCTATATTTCATTCTGATATCGTCGCCACCATCGGTGTTGTCTTCAATAGTGAAAGGCGGTGTAAGACTTTCGCTTAGGATATTGAGAGAAGAAACGATAATCTCTATGTCACCAGTAGGAATTTTATTGTTTTTGCTTTGGCGTTCGTTAACGCTACCTTCTACTTGTATGCAGAATTCGCGTCCGAGTTTGTTGGCTTTAGCGCATAGCTCAGCGTCAACATCCTCGTTGAAAACTAATTGTGTAATGCCGTATCTGTCTCGAAGGTCTACGAATGTCATTCCGCCCATCTTGCGGCTTCGCTGTACCCATCCAGCGAGTGTAACCTTCTTTCCCGTGTCGGAGAGTCGTAGCTCTCCACAAGTATTCGTTCTATACATAATTATATATTATATAAACAGTTTATCGTTGTTTATGTTAAATTATATGCAAAGGTATATTTTTTCTATGACACTTTGTCTTTATTTTATAAGGAATTTCAGAAAACCCTTCATTATTGTGGCTTGTTTCTTCTCTTGTTTAATACATTCAAAAGGGAAACCAAGGGCTATTGTCCTATAGTCTGTGCCATTGTATGCTACACATGCTGATTGCCCGTCATTATATGTAAGAGTGCAGAATGCGGAGTCTGACGGAATTAGCACATCGGTTTTTGTTGCAGCATAATGCAGGTTGTTTAGCAGATTGTATATGCTGAAAGATGTTCCCATGCCGTAAACGCTGTCTGTTGTCGTTTGTGATTTACCATTGTCTATATGCAGCACATCTTTAAGAAAACGTTTTTCATTTTCTGTCTGCATATCTGTCGCAATATATGCTCCGCTTATCAATAATGCTCCACCAGCTTTTGTATATGAAGAAAGTAGGTTTTGCATTGTTGCAGATAAAGACTTGTATTTGAAAACAGCGTTACTGGTATATTTTTCCAATCCTTGGATATAATCTACACAAGAGTAATCGTTCATCTTTATCATACCTTCTTCTACGGCATAACTAGATACGCTGACTGCATTATATTGCTGTGCTGCCATTATAGCCTTAACGTGCTGTCTTGTATAATTGAAGGTGTTGCCCATTATGAACTTTCCCTCCATCTCGCTTCCGCTATATCCAAGTCCGTTAGGTCCAAGCATGGTAATCTTTGATTTATCGAAATTGAGTTGTCTACCGCTCCATCCCACAGTAGTACCATATTGTACACCAGGGTCGCTGTCCATATCGAATCCTAATTCTGTGTCGTTATCTACAACGGTAGGTGCCGACAAGCGATGAAATCCGTTTACTACGAGAATTGTTTTTGTGGCACCTGGGTGGTATACGGCAGATAATGTTTCGGATGGAAAACTCTCTCCTCCCTTGTTTACGGCAGTAATTCTAAAACTGTATAAAGCGTCGGCAGACATCTTTATCCTTATGCTGTTGCCTTTTACAATCTCTCCGTTATCGAAATCACCATTACCAATAGCTGTGTAAACTATATATGAAGAAGGTTTGGATGTTGGCTCTGAAGGGTCTTCTTTCTGTTGCCAGCCAATCTCAACAATACCCTCATCCACAAATTTTATATACGGCTTTTGTGGAGCTAATGGTGTTACTACATAACTTTTGTTGTGTTGTTTTGATATGAATTTCAGGATTGTCTTGTATAAACTTCTGGCAATGGTGAACTTTACATTAGGGTCTTGCGCCATCACCATATCAGGAAAATTCTGATGAGATAGCGTTTCTATGATTGCCGACGGTACTTCGGGACATCTTGTTTCTGAATAATTACGGTCGTAAAAATCCCTTGCTGCCCATTTACCGTATTGTATAATAAGGTCATTCTTTATTCCTTTGAGCAATCTCTCTGCGAAATCTTTGGAATTCTGTCTTGATATTCCTGAGTTAAGTAGTCCGTTGTGGAAATCGGTAGTGCATATAGCCAATGAGCCATATATTGATTTCATGTCGGCAGAATATCCTGCATCGCTATGTACAGCCAACGACAACTCGAATGGCACGTTCTTTCCTTTTAACCCAGGCACATAGCAAGAACCTCCTGCAAGCCAGTTCGTCATTCTTGAACGTACATTGATGTCATCCTTATAATCGTCAGTA
This sequence comes from Oscillospiraceae bacterium, assembly GCA_963654095.1. Taxonomy (GTDB): domain Bacteria; phylum Bacteroidota; class Bacteroidia; order Bacteroidales; family Bacteroidaceae; genus Prevotella. Next base: position 1,605 of record CAVKAH010000112.1, on the reverse strand, counting down.
TCTTGTTTGGAATTATAAACGCTGTCGGGAGCTCCTGCCCATTGGGCATAATATCTTGAACCTTCCAAGCACCTTGGCATACCGCTGGTCTGTCCGTTTCTGGCAATGTTTCCCATACCTCCACCAAACCTAACGGCGTCGGCAGTAACAAATCCATTTTGCTCACTCTTGTTTGTAAGCACTACTCTGTTTCTTGATGAGCATCCAGCGTCAAAGTCAAAGGTTCCGAGATATACCCATGTGCTTCCTCCCATACGCTGATTGACATTGAATACCGTTGCTTCTCCTTTATGATAAACAATATATTCAGCATCTTCTACGCTTTTCTTTACCGTAGGGTAGCTAACGTACACGGCATATCTGCCTGGTTCTTTAAATTCTGGTTGATATGAAATGAAACACGTCTGCGTCTTGCTTGCCTTTGCCATCTTTGTAGTACCAGCAGCAAAGGGGTTATCATTTCCGTATATCGTACTTGTTCCTGCATTACTGAAACCTTCTTCTCCAGCTGTAGTCCATCTTGTTGATGTGTTGGTTTCGGTATAGAATGGAGCTTTCTTGTCATCATCATTGTCGATGATTATCTCATTTGGCTGCCAGTCTCTTTCTCTTGGTGAAAACACTGTTGCTCCAGCATTTTCAAGCATAGGCATAAGATACGGCACAACAATAGTCTGCGTGAACAAATCTTCTGTTGTGCAGTATAAATATGGTCTTTGCCATTCCCATCTGTTTTTGTTGATATTGAAATAACGTCCATGACTTGCCCAAAGCGATATGTGTCTTCCTTGCAAGCCCTTTGTCGGTTGCGATAGGGCAGAAACATTCTTTACCCATTGCTTACCTTGATACTCTATTTGTGAACTTTCGTCCTTTTTGTCCTTAGAGTTAGTCTTGCTTGTGGTGGTTACAACTTTGTCGCTTTTTTCCGCTTTTCTGTGGCTTCCGCATGAGCATATTATAGCTACAGTGCATATCAACAAAAGTTTGTTTCTCATTTAAATCTCTCCGATAGTGAAATTCTCAGGTTTCTTGCCTTTGAAATTCTTGAAATAAAGTTTAATTTCTTTCATGTCTTCATCCACATTGCCTGTAGGTACAAAACTCTTGGTACAAACAATGCGCTTCTTCTCATAATCTACACCATATAATAATATTGGCAAATTGGCTTTTAGAGCAATAAAATAAAATCCCTTTTTCCATTCTTCTACACGCTTTCGTGTGCCTTCAGGTGTGATGCAGAGCTTGAACTGTTGTCTTTTCTTTGCAGTCTCGGCAAGATTGTCAGTCATACTCGTGTGTTTAGATCTCCACACAGGAATACCGCCAATATGCTTAAAGATCGAACCAAGAGGCCAGAAGAACCACTCTTTCTTCATTAAAAAGTTTATATGAAACCCCTCTGCTCGCATATATAGTTGTCCTACAACGAAATCCCAATTACTTGTATGTGGAGCAAGGCATATAATAAATTTATCGGGATGCTCAACAGAAACTTCTTTCTTCCATCCCATACGGCTATATAAAAGCCAACGACATAAATTGCCTAACATTACGTTAATATATATTATAATAAGGTGAAAGGTTTATTCGTGATTTATTATC
>CAVKAH010000111.1:0-7450 GCA_963654095.1 Oscillospiraceae bacterium | reverse complement strand
GATGATGACAGATGTCTTTAAACAAAAACTTCTGTCAAGGTTGTTTATTGCCCTGACTTATAAACGCTTATCGTGATGTGATGACAGAATGACAGATTTTTTGAAAAAAATAATATATAAGAATAGTAGCAGAAGTAAGCAATAATATCTTTAAGGCTATCTTTTAGGTGGCATTTTCAGCTGTATAGGTCAATTTCCATATTGAAAAGTCGGGCTTATATGATAAAAACGCCTATGGTTCTATGAGGCTCATATTTAGGGGAAAATGTTGCGTTTTTGGCGGTAAATATATGGAAAAAGCGTGTTTGCTGCTCGTTTGATATACTTTTTGTGGGCAAAAAGCTAATTTTTCATGTTCTAAAATTGCAAAAATAGATAAATTGCCCTAACTTTGCGCTCTAAAGAAAAATGCATATCTACAATATATTTCAATAAGTAAAACACCATGAACTAGATAATTGGAGAAAATGGTAAAATGAAAAAATTGCGAAAAATAGTATATAATACCTTGTTAGGGGTATCTTTTTTATTAGTTGGAGTTGTTGTCTGTGGGTGTAAAGAAGGCAGGAAGGGGTATCTTGTCGGTGTGTCGCAGTGTAATGATGATGCGTGGCATAAGAAGCTGGACAATGATTTCCTGACACTGACGTATATCAGAGACTCTCTTGATATACATATCATGAATGCGCAAAACGACAGCAAGATGCAGGCGAGACAGATAGATAGTCTTGTCAATATGGGCATAGACATGCTTATTGTATCACCAAACGACATGAAATCTGTATCTTCTGCCATAGAACGAGCCTATGATAAGGGCATCCCCGTGGTGCTTTACGACAGAAAGATCCATTCGGATAAATATTCCGCCTTCATCGGTAGCGACGATTATGCTATTGGTAAGGAAATAGGTGAATATGTGGTGAAGCAGCTAAAAGGTAAGGGTAGAGTGGTAGAGATACGAGGCACTAAGGATGCATCGCCTACTGTAGAACGTTATAGAGGTTTTTCTGATGTCTTGAATAAATACCCAGGAGTGGAGATTGTGGCTAGCGAATATGCCGATTGGGAGGTGAAAGACGGTGCGTTAGCTATGTCGAGAATATTGAAGAAAACGGATGATATAGACTATGTCTTTGCCTACAACGACCTTCTGGCATACGGCGCATACCAAGAATGTAAGAAGGAAAAGATGGCAAAAATGCCGAAAATAGTAGGCGTTGACGGACTTACAGGCGAGAATGGTGGTTTGGAATATGTGGCAAAAGGTATTCTGGATGCTTCGTTCCTTAACGCTACGAATGGAGACGATGTGATAAAGTTTGCTGCAAAGGTGCTCCACGGCCAGCCTGTAAAGAGGGATACCTACCTTCCTACCATGCTTATCACAAAGGATAGAGCCGAACTTGCTTGCACGGTAATACGCAATTTGGAAAAGCGTAGCAATGCTTTGCAAACGCTTCATAATCAGGTGGAAAGATACGAAAGCTATACGCAGAAGCAAGGAATGTTCTTGTGGTTGCTCGGCTTCTTCCTATTTGTCGTTGCCATTTCGGCTATTACAATATACAGGGAGTATATGTCTAAGAAGAAGCTTTCTGTACAGTTGGCGAAAAAGAACTTCGACTTGAAGAAGCTTAACGATGAGGTTGGGGAACTAACGCAATCACGACTTGCTTTCTTTACCAACGTAAGTCATGAGTTGCGAACACCACTTACGCTGATTGTAGACCCTATAAAGCAGATATTGGAGAAGAACAATTTCGATGCACGAACTGGTATGCTGCTGAGAATAATCGAGCGCAATGCCCTCACTCTGAAGCATCTTGTCGACGAGATTATGGACTTCCGAAAGATAGAAAGCGGTAAGATGGAGCTGAGGCTCGATAGCTTTGACCTTGCGGAAAGCCTAAAGCAATGGGTGGCAAATTTCTATCCTATGGCGGAAAAGAACGGCGTCAAACTGACGGTAACTACTGATAAGTTTACCCACCGCAGCATTGTTGCCGACAAAGAAAAATTAGGCAGAATGGTGTTTAATCTTCTGAGTAACGCCATGAAATATACGGATGAAGGAGGACAGATAATCGTTTCTTTGGCTGATGCGCCAAGCGATAGACTTGTTCTTTCGGTAGAAGATACGGGTAGAGGAATATCTGCTGAAGACCAGAAAAAGGTGTTTGACCGCTTCTTCCAAGCAAAGAACTCAGAGGGCGGAACGGGTATCGGACTTACTATGGTTAAGGCTGGAGCAGAATTACATAATGGTTCGATAAGCGTAGATAGCCAGTTAGGCAAGGGTAGTGTGTTTAGTATCATACTGCCATGCTCACAAGAACAGTTCGCTAAAAGCGGTATTATAAAGGATAAAGATGAGGAGATTGGCAGCGCAAAAGCCCAAGATACAGAAGCTCTGGATGCCGAAGAAGAAAAGGAAAATGTAGGTGGCGAAAAGGCAACACTACTTATTATAGATGATAATAGAGACATTCGCGACTATATAGTTAATGTTTTTGGAGAAGAATACGTAGTGTACGAAGCTTCAAATGGTAAGGAAGGTCTCGATTTAGCAATGAAATACGTGCCAGACATTGTGGTTTGTGATGTGATGATGCCTGTGATGGATGGTATAGAGTTCTGCAGTAGGTTACGCCAAACAGTAGCCACCAGTCATATCCCAGTGATACTTCTCACCGCTAAGAATATGGAGGAGCACAGGATTGACGGCTATGAGCATGGTGCAGATTCATATATAACAAAGCCTTTCAGTAGTAAATTGCTAAGAGCGAGAATAGAAAATCTGCTTAAGAGTCGTAAGCTGCTAAAGCTAGAAGATAAGAAGGATGTTCTGGAAAATGTGAACAATAGCGACATGAGTCGTATTGGCAAGAGCTTCTTTACTAAGCTATATGATATAATAGAAAAGAATTTGTCCGACTCCGACTTTGGCGTAGAGGCAATAGGCGAGGAGATAGGACTAAGCCGCGTACAGCTTTATCGAAAGGTAAAGGCGGTAACAGGCATGTCGGTGGTAGACTTGTTGCGTAAGTCGCGCTTAAGAAGAAGTAAGAAGCTACTTGAAGAAACAGACAAGAGTATATCCGAGATAGCATACGAAGTAGGTTTCTCATCTCCTTCATATTTCACTAAATGTTTTAAAGACGAATATGGCAAGTTGCCAGGAGATATAAGAAATTCATAGAAAAATCCTTAGAAAAGTGCTAGTATATCTTAAAAATCGTTCATTTGATACGAAATTTGTATCAATGAACGATTTTTGTTACCCATAGAACGTAATTTTATACACGCTAAAATCATTTCCCAATATCTTTGCAGACGAAATATTGTAGATATGCATCCATATGCAATCTGTGAAGACGTGTATGGAAAAGCGGTTCACCGATAATGCAAATAGTATGTCGTTAAGGTGTAAGCAAGGCTAAGGGATGACTTATAACGTACCCAGTTTTATTTTTTTACCATCCAATGCAATGCTTAAAAGATATACTTATCGATGAACCGCTTTTATTATTCCCCTATTTTTTATTATTTGTTCAATGGCTGTTATGTTGTCCTTACAGGACTTGTTGTGGAGTAGTGTTAAATTTGTCCAGTGTAATTAATGGTAATTCATGGCTCTTTTCTGATAATTCATGTAAGAAGAAATAAGAATGTTCCTGAAATATCAATGATGTAATGTGTGGGTAATACGGGGATTTTGCCGTAAAAGACGGCTTTAGTATCTCAAAAATCGTTCATTAGATAGCAAATTTGTATCATTGAACGAATTTTGTTACCCGTAGAACGTAATTTTATATATACTAATATCATTTCCCAATACCTTTGCGGTCGAAATATTGTAGATATGCATCCATATGCAATCTGTGAAGACGTGTATGGAAAAGCGGTTCACCGATAATACAAAATAGTATGTCGTTAAGGTGTAAGCAAAACTAAAGGATGACTTATAACGTACCCAGTTTTATTTTTTACATCCTTTATAATGCTTAAAAGATATACTTATCGATGAACCGCTTTTATTATTTCCCCACACCAATGTAGAGGTGTTTAAGTTAAAACATATTAATAACCCGCAGGTTTTATGATAAAATAAGCAGAGAATATTTATCTTTGCACATTATTATATATAGGTGTCGCAGTCGTGAAAATAGCAGTACGCTACAAGAGAGTGCATTTTGAACTACAATCATGACGGCAGACAGATAAAAGAAAGGCTGAAAAGCGTGAAAATAAAAGAAGTGGTAAGTGCCCTTGAACGTTTTGCGCCTCTGCCCTTGCAGGAAGGATTTGATAATGCCGGCTTGCAAGTAGGATTGACAGAGGCGGAAGTATCAGGGGCATTGTTGTGTCTTGACGTTACAGAAAGCGTTGTTGACGAGGCGATAGAAAAGAGCTGCAACCTCATAGTGTCGCACCATCCGTTGGTATTTCACCCACTGAAACGGCTTACGTATGCCGACTACGTGCAGCGTGCCGTGGCAAAAGCAATAAAGAACGATATCACAATCCTCTCCATGCATACCAATATGGACAACGCAGAGGGAGGGGTGAACTTCAAGATAGCAGAGAAAATGAATCTGCAGAACGTAAGGTTCTTTGCAAAAAAAGAGGTGCAAGGCATAAAATGCGGTAGCGGAACGATAGGAGAATTTGTAGAGCCGATGGTGGCAGACGATTTCATCGTGATGCTGAAGAATACCTTTGATGTGGAGAGTGTTATGTGTAATCAGCTCCTGCGCCGTCCGATACGCCGTGTTGCAATATGTGGAGGGGCAGGCTCGTTCCTCTTGCCAGATGCTATAAGGCTCGGTGCAGATGCTTTTGTTACAGGAGAGATGCACTATCATGAGTATTTTGCACATGAACAGGAGATACAAATCGCTGTTATAGGGCATTATCAGAGTGAACAATATACAAAAGAAATATTTAAATCAATAATCGAGGAAAAGTGTGAAGGCGTGAGAACAGAACTCTCAGGTATAAACACTAATCCTATAATCTATTTATAAAAATAATATGGCAAAGAAAGATCCAACAGATTTGTCGGTGGAAGAGAAATTGAAAACTCTGTATCAGTTGCAAACCACATTGTCGGCTATCGACGAGAAAAAGGCACTACGTGGAGAACTACCCCTTGAAGTGCAAGATTTGGAAGACGAAATAGCTGGTCTTAACACCCGTGTGGCTAAGATTAAGGGCGAGATAGAAGACTTCCAGCAAGCCGTTTCTCAGAGAAAAGCCGAGATTAGCGAGGCACAGGCAAGTGTGGAGCGTTATAAAAAGCAGCTTGATGATGTGAAGAACAACCGTGAGTATGACACCTTGAGCAAGGAGATAGAATTCCAGACATTGGAGATAGAACTTTGCAACAAGAAGATTCGTGAAGCAGCAACTAAAGTTGAAGAGCGTCAGCACGATTTGCAGCATGCAGAAGATCTGATTTCTGACCGCCGCATAGCCCTTGAAGAGAAGAAGGGAGAGCTTGATGAGATTATCGATGAGACACGTGCAGAGGAGGAGATACTAAAGGAAAAGTCAAGAGACCTCGAGGTTAAGATCGAACCACGTCTGCTCACAAGTTTCAAGAGAATACGCAAGAACGCTCGTAACGGCTTGGGTATCGTATACGTTCAGCGTGATGCTTGTGGCGGTTGCTTTAACAAAATACCACCTCAGCGACAACTTGACATCAAGATGCACAAGAAGATTATCGTTTGCGAATACTGTGGTCGCATCATGATAGACCCAGAGTTGGCTGGCGTTAAGACCGAAACTGCTGCGGAGGAGAAACCAAAGCGTAAGCGTGCAATCCGTAAGACTCGCACAACAAAGACTGGCGAGCTGAAGGGTGTGCCTACAGATAAATTGTCTTAATACAACGTGATGATATAAGGAAGGTTTGGGAAAGCAGAGCAAGAAAGTAAGGCTTTTCTTCACCTTCCTTAACCTTTTCTATTTGGATTGTTATAATCCATATAGCTTTTACCTTAAAATAATAATATAAAAACTACCTTATGGATAATATGAAAAAAGCTGCGCCAAACTATACGTTTGCGCTTATTATAGTATTTGCCGTATTGTTCCTTATCGGATTCATTACGACAATGAACAACTCAATGATAGACTTCTGTAAAAAAGCCTTTAATCTGCAAGATGCCCAAGGACAACTTGTAAACACCGCTTTCTATGGGGCATACGTCTTTTCGATACCTTTGGGGTTCGTAATGAACAAGATTGGATATAAGATAACGTTGCTTCTCGGACTCGCAGTAGTAGGCATTGGATTTATCCTCAACTATTTAGGTATCTCGTCATTGCTTGGCATGGATACGTCGGTGATATATTCAGTGTTCCTCGGCAGTATGTTTATCGTGGCATTGGGTGTTGTTATGTTGCAGCTTGTGGCTAACCCTTACGTTATGGTACTTGGTTCTCCAGAGAAAGGAGCCTTCCGTATGACATTGGCAAACGCATTGAACTCTGCCGCAACAACCGTAGCTCCAGTGTTTATCACCTATGTAATCATCGCAGGCAAGGAGCCTACACCAGATGCTGTGCCTGGTCCTTATCTCGGACTTGGTATATTTACTTTCGTGCTTTGCGTAGTGTTGGCGTTCCTTAAATTGCCTAATATCAACGAGGGAGAACAGGCAGAAGAATTCTCGGGAGAGAAGAAAAAATACAAGGATAGCGTGTTTAAATATCCGCATGTATGGTTCGGAATGTTGGGAATATTCTTCTATATGGGTATAGAGATAGGTGTTCCTTCTATGCTTCCTGCATATTTCAAGAATAATCCAGAGTTGGCGGCATACGGTACCCCTACCGATTTCTTGCCTTATTATTGGGGCTCAATGATGATAGGTAGGTTCATTGCTGCTGCTATCCTCAATAAATTCAAGCCTCGCAGAATACTTTCTATATGTCTTATCTGTGGAGCTTTGTGTATCGCAATATCATTCACACTATCGGGAATTGCCGCAGTTTGGGCTATGATGGTGGCAGGTTTGTTCCACTCAGTTATGTGGCCATTGATATTCAACCTTGGACTTCAAGACCTCGGTCCTCATACAAAATCAGGTTCAGGTATTATTAATCTTGGTGTTGTGGGTGGTGCTTTGCTTACGCTATTGATGGGATTTGTTGTAGACAACCCAACTCTTGGCGTTGGCTATGCAGTAGCAATGATGTTCATATATTATGTTTATGTGCTTTGGTTCTGCAACTTCGGTAGTAAGATAGGACTGAGTAAATAGACAAAATAAGATATTATAAATTTTGTAAGAGGGGCAAGATTGAAAGACGCCGATATGGCGTAAGATGTTGAAACCGCAATCTTGCTTCTCTTTTTTATTAACCGTAAATAATGTGTTTATATGAAAAACAAGTTTCTGGATGTGTTTATGATTCTCTGTGTAGCATTGTTCTGCGC
>CAVKAH010000110.1:0-7464 GCA_963654095.1 Oscillospiraceae bacterium | reverse complement strand
GATAATATATAGCGTCAAACCTTATATATTCTAATAATACTAATCAACTATCAAACTAATATATTATGGTTTATAATGAAATAGGAAAGACAGGTATGCGTGTGTCGAACCTTGGCTTCGGAGCATCATCTCTAGGTGGTGTGTTCCACGATATTCGTGAGGCTGAAGGTATAAAAGCTGTACATACAGCTGTTGAGAATGGTATTAACTTTATTGATGTTTCTCCATACTACGGACATCTGAAGGCAGAAACGGTTCTCGGAAAAGCTCTCGTGGATATTCAGCGCGATAAGTTTTATCTTTCTACAAAGGTGGGACGCTATGGGAAAGACGGAAAGAATACTTGGGATTACTCGGCAAAACGTGTTACCGACAGCGTTTATGAAAGTATGGAACGCTTGCATCTCGACTATATCGATCTTATTAATGTTCATGATGTAGAATTTGCCGACCTTCATCAGATTGTAGATGAAACACTGCCAGCTCTTGTGAAGCTTCGTGAAGAAGGAGTTGTAAAGCATGTGGGTATTACGGATTTACAACCTGAAAATCTTAAATGGGTGATAGAGCATGTCCCAGCTGGTACAGTGGAGTCGGTACTTTGTTTCTGCCACTATTGCCTAAACGATGAATTGCTCAATGAATATTTCGATTTCTTTGATGAGAATAATATAGGCATTATTAACGCATCACCATTCTCTATGGGACTACTCTCAAAACGTGGAGCTCCAGCATGGCATCCAGCACCAGACTCCCTTAAAGAAGCGTGTGCCAAGGCTGCAACCTATTGTGAGGAAAGAGGCTATCCAATAGAAAAATTAGCAGTGCAGTATTCATGCAGCAATAACAAACATATTGCCACCACATTGTTTAGTTCTGCAAACCCTGCCAATGTGTTGAAGAATATAGACTATGTTAATCAGCCAATGGATGAACAACTCGTTGAGGATGTACAGAAGATAATTGGAAATCAGATGCGAGTAAGATGGGCTAATACATAATAATGTTGTTATGGATTATAAGATAATAGATGCCCATTCTCATCTGTGGCTTCGGCAAGATACTTCGTGGAATGGCATGAAGATAAAGACCACAGAGAATGGTAAGTCTTTCTTCTTGACCGAAGAGGTGCAGATGTTGCCACCATTTATGATTGATGGCAGGAATTCGGCAGAAGTGTTTCTTGCCAACATGGATTATGCTCAGGTTTCGGGAGCTGTAGTAGTGCAGGAACTTATCGATGGCTTTCAAAACGACTATCTTGAGGAGGTAAAGAAGAAATACCCAGAGCGTTTCTTCGTTTGTGGAATGTTTGATTTCTTTAATGGTAGTCCAATAGAGCAGGTTAGAAATCTTTATGAAAGAGGTTTTCGTGGTATTGCCATACCTGGTCATAGACTAATTCTTGATGATCGTCGCATATACTTGAACACTCCAGAGATGATGGAGATGTTTAAGTTGATGGAGGAGAAAGGTATGATATTATCTATCTGTCTTGCGGAAAACCTGCAGCAGATGGATGAGATAAAGGAGGTGATAACAGAATGTCCAAACCTTAAAATTGCCATCGGTCATTTCGGTATGGTAACACAACCTGGATGGAAGGAGCAGATAATGCTTGCCAGAAACAAGAATGTATATATAGAATCGGGAGGAATTACGTGGCTTTTCAATAGCGAGTATTATCCATTCCCAAATGCTGTAAAGGCAATTCGTGAGGCTATAGATTGGGTTGGCGTAGAGAAACTTATGTGGGGGTCGGACTATCCTCGCACTATAACGGCAATAACATATAAGATGTCGTATGATTTTATCATAAAGTCTGATATGCTAAACGAGAGAGAAAAAGCTCTTTTTCTTGGAGAAAATGCGCAGTTATTCTATGGCTTTGGTGAGCTGGAGATACCAAAGAGACTAAAAAACATGTCGGAGTAGATTTCTTGCCAAACAAACTAATAAATAAAAGAAACAAAGAACTATCCGTCTACAATAAAAAATTAATAGGGTGTGGAATGTATAGACCATACCTTATAACCTTATAATAGAACAAAGATTAATACAGAATAAAAGATGAAAGCAGTACAGATTGTTGCCCCAAATGAGATGAGGGTTACAGAAATAGAGAAGCCAGTGCTTGGTAATGATGAGGTGTTGGTAAAAATTAAGTATGTAGGTTTCTGTGGGTCAGATCTTAACACATATCTTGGTAGAAACCCTATGGTAAAGTTGCCTGTCATACCAGGTCATGAAGTAGGAGCTGTAATAGAAGCCGTGGGTGAGAATGTACCAGAGACTCTCGTGCCAGGAATGACGGTAACACTGAACCCATATACAAATTGCGGACATTGTTCTTCTTGTCGCAATGGCAGATACAATGCTTGCAAGGACAATGAAACGCTTGGTGTGCAGCGTCAGGGTGTAATGTGCGAATATGCAGTATTGCCTTGGAATAAGATTATCCCTACAGGTGATATCCCTGTAAAGGAGTGTGCGCTCATAGAACCGATGAGTGTTGGCTTCCATGCAGTATCAAGAGCTCAGGTTATGGACAACGATATCGTGATGGTAATAGGTTGCGGAATGGTTGGTCTTGGTGCCGTTATCCGTGCAGCTCGTCGTGGTGCAACTGTTGTGGCATGTGATATAGACGATGAAAAGCTGGAGCTTGCAAAGAAGGTTGGTGCCACTTATTCTATCAACTCTAAGACGGAAGATGTGCATGAACGTGTACAGGAGATAACCAATGGATATGGACTTGACGTCGTTATAGAGGCTGTTGGTAGTCCTATTACTTACGTTACAGCAGTAAACGAAGTTGGCTTTACAGGTAGAGTGGTTTGTATAGGCTATGCAAAGACAGAAATAGCTTTCCAAACAAAACTCTTTGTGCAGAAAGAACTCGATATTCGTGGTTCACGTAATGCTACACCAGAAGATTTCCGTGCAGTAATAAACTGTGTAAAGTCTGGAAACTATGATATAAAACCTTTTATTTCAAAGGTAGTAAAGCCAGAAGATGCAGAGGCTGCAATGAAGGAATGGAGCCAGAACCCAGGAAAGGTGTTCCGTGTTATTGTAGAATTCTGATGCGTTTTCGGTTTTGCTGATATATAAAAGAAGCAGAACGAAGACGTATGATATATAATTTATAAAATTGCTGTTGGCTAAAACGAATATTCAGCTGACAGCAATTTTTATATCAACCTATTATCTTACATTTATAATCTTGTGCGTTTGCAGGGATAAATTCCATTTGGGATGATGTAGACAATAGTCTATTGCTCCCTTAAGATAACGACGGTTGTCCTCATCATTCTTAACATCGCATGGTTGCAAGCAATAAACAGAAGCTTTGATATTGGCATATTCATCAATCTTTGTATCGCTGCCTTCATAAACAACTTTCAGTTCATCGATATGCTCCAATATGACATCTTTATATTTGGGAGAACACGTAACCCAGTCGATATTGCATTCTGCTGGCAACAGATGTGTTCCGTTAGTTTCTATTTGAACAAAGAAACCAGCTTCATGCAGTTTCTTTATCAATGATGCCGTAAGTTGTAATGATGGTTCTCCGCCAGTTATAACAACATGGCGTGCAGGGAATTGACAAATCTCATCGACTATTTCGTCCTCTGTATATTCAGAGAATGAAGAATGGTCTGTGTCGCAAAACGAACATTTAAGGTTACACCCAGAAAACCTTATGAATATAGCTGGAGTACCAGCAAAATGCCCCTCACCTTGTAAGGAATAGAAAATCTCGTTTACTTGCATTATGCCTCCTTGTCGCCAGAAAAGACGTTAGGATTGTCCTCTTCGTCTTTTACGTATACAGTACTGTTGTTGGAACTTTCTTCAACTTCCACCTTATAACAATATGGAACTTGTTCACAAATCCAATGCGCAATGTTTTCTGCTGTAGGATTAAAAGGTAGCAACTCATTGAAATTCCCGTGGTCAAGATAGTCGTGTATTCTGTTCTTTATATGCTTAAAGTCTATCACCATTCCTTCTGCATTAAGCTCTTTGGCTTTGCAATAAACGGTGACAACCCAATTGTGACCGTGCAAATTGGTGCATTTACTCTCGTATGGAAGGTTGAGCTTATGACAGCCTGCAATCTCCATCTTCTTTTTTACGTAATACATGTATTCTAAAAATAAATCTTTTCTGCTGCAAAGTTACTGAAATTCAATATAAACACCAAGCATATACGTTTTTGCGGATATAAAAAACATGCAAAAGCACCTAATATTGTTCTTCTTTTGCCGTTATCTGAATAAAAAGAACTAATTTTGCAACAAACTAATAACTTAAATATTTATACAAATGAATAGTGATCCAAAAGATTGTCTCTATTGCCAGAACAATGAGACATTGCATGACTTGATGATTGAGGTGGCTAAACTTAGTGTTTCTCGTGTGTTTGTCTTCAAAGAGCAGACATACCATGGACGTTGCCTCGTGGCTTATAAAGACCATGTAGATGACTTGAACTTGCTTACTGACGATGAGCGCAACGCTTTCATGGCTGATGTTGCAAAGGTTACACGTGCCATGCAGAAAGTGTTTAACCCTGACAAAATAAACTATGGAGCATATTCAGACACACTCTCACACTTACATTTCCATCTTATTCCAAAATATAAAGGTGGTCCTGATTTTGGTGGTGTGTTCCAGATGAATCCAAAGAAGGTGTACCTTACAGATGCCGAATATGCAGAAATGGTTGAGGCTCTAAAGAAAGAACTTTAGTCGCTGCTGATGAGAATAGACATTATAACGGTGTTGCCAGCTATGCTTGAGGGATTCTGCAATGAGTCTATCCTTGCAAGGGCACAAAAGAAAGGACTTGCCGAGATACATCTACATAACCTTCGGGATTATTCTGCCGACAAGTGGAAACGTGTAGACGACTATCCGTATGGCGGATTTGCTGGTATGGTGATGCAATGCGAACCTATAGACCGCTGTATCTCTGCCCTCAAAGCAGAACGTCATTATGATGAGGTTATATTCACTTCACCAGATGGAGAACAGTTTAACCAGCATGTTGCCAACGACTTGTCAATGAAACAAAATATTATAATCCTTTGCGGACATTATAAAGGCATTGACCACAGGATAAGGGAACATCTCATAACACGAGAGATTAGCATAGGTGATTATGTACTCACGGGTGGAGAATTGGCGGCAGCCGTGATGGCTGATGCTATTGTTAGAATAGTGCCAGGTGTTATTAGCGATGAACAGAGCGCATTGTCAGACTGCTTCCAGGACGATATGTTGTCAGCTCCGATATACACAAGACCTGCCGAATATAAAGGATGGAAGGTTCCAGACATACTGCTCAGCGGCAATGAGGCTAAGATAAAGGATTGGGAGATAGAGCAAAGTTACGAACGTACTAAGCGTCTTCGTCCAGATCTATTGAAATAGAGCATTAAAGGGAATGCAATATAATTTTGGGGATATATAAAAATATAGGTACATGTGGGTAGTTTTCGCATGTACCTTATTTATTTATAAATATTGGTACTTAGTTTATGGATTTATCAGAATTACTTTTTTTAGGAGGATTTATAGTCTTTATCTCATTCATATTATTGCTTGATATGTTTGTTATAGATAAAAAAGCTCATGTAGTATCTATAAAGGAGGCGGCATCATGGACGGCTGTGTGGGTAATCCTTGCGCTGTTGTTCTCCGTTTTTCTATGGTTTCATGGTGATATGGTGCATGGTATAGAGAATTTTCATGACCTTCAAGCCGTAGCATCTCGTTACGCCTCTCATCTAAAACTAAATCCCGATGATTTTAATGCCAGTCTTCAACAGTATCGCCATTATATGACTCTTTCCTATTTGTCTGGCTATTTGATAGAGAAAACCCTCTCTGTGGATAACTTGTTTGTGATGATGATGATATTCACATCGTTCGGAGTTGGCAAGAACGAGTATCAACATGTTTTGAATTGGGGTATTCTAGGTGCTATCGTATTGCGTTTTGTCTTTATTTTCCTTGGTGCTGCAATAATCAGCAGGTTCGACTGGATATTGCTTGTCTTTGGCGTTGTGCTTGTATACAGTGGTGTTAAGATGTATCTCGACCGTAATAAAAAAGCGGAAATGAATGTAGATAAACATCCTGTAGTACGTTTGTTGTCAAAGACGGGTAGGGTACATACGCAGTTTGAAGGTGATAAGTTTTTTATCCGTCGGGCTGGCAAATTGCTGATAACCCCTCTTTTTGTAACTGTGCTTGTAATAGAGTTCAGCGATTTGATATTTGCTTTCGACAGTATACCAGCAGTGTTCTCCGTATCACTCGATCCTTACGTAGTATTCTTTTCAAATATCTTTGCTATCCTTGGCTTGCGTGCCATGTTCTTCCTTTTGGCAGCAATAGCCGATAGGTTTAGGTATCTAAAGTTAGGTGTCTGTGTGTTGCTTGTCTTTATCGGACTGAAGATGCTTGTGCATGAATACGTAGAGATAGATGCAGTATCGTCGCTCATATTCATCGTTGGAGTGCTGGTCGTAAGTATAGGAGCATCACTGGTGGTAAAGAAATGAGGTAAAGCTTGTCATTTGAAAAGTAGCGTTATCATCGGAATTGTGATGATAGAAGCAACGGTGGTAATAAACGTTATCTCTGTCATTAAGGCTGGATTGCGCCCAAATTTCATGCAGAACATGGTGCCAAACGAAGCCACAGGCATTGCTATGACAACTGTATTTATATCGTTGATAATATCGCTTACGCCACATATCTTAAAGAGAAAATATAGCGAAAGCGGAACAATAGTTAGTTTTATAATTGACGAAACGTAAACTTTAGGACTGCCAATAATCTCGCGCAGAGGCAATCGCGCCATTGACGAGCCTATAATCATTAGTGCGGCAGGCACGGTGATATTGCCTACTATAGTTACAGGTCGTGCAATCAGATCATGCGTGTGTATATTGAAGGCTACAATAATTGCTGCTATAAAGGCAGCAACCATGGCTGGTGAGAACAAAACCTTAGGGTTGATTTGCTTTATGCTATATTCGCCCTTGATGAGCATCACACCGGCAGTGAAGATAAAGAATGTGTTGGGCATATTTAGCAAGGCGGCATAGAATACAGCCTTCGGACCGAAAATCGACGATACGATAGGGTAGCCGATAAATCCCACATTGGCAAACATCAAGGCAAATCCAATCATGCCCTGATCATCACGGTTCTTTGTGATAAGTCTGGGTACGAAGAACCCGAATATAAGTAATACGAAATATGTGGCAAATCCTACGCCGAGCAGTGGTAGTATTAGCGTGCGGTCTGGCAACTCTTCGCCCATCACCGACGAAAGGATGAGTGCCGGACAGGTTATATCAATAACGATGGATGACAACTTCTTATCAAACTCGTCATTCATATATCCCAACTTGCACAATATATATCCCAAGATTACGA
>CAVKAH010000109.1:0-7769 GCA_963654095.1 Oscillospiraceae bacterium | reverse complement strand
TGATAATCAATAAATTAGAACGGATAAGAAGTAAATTTTGAAATATGCAAGATATTAGAAACATTGCGATTATTGCCCACGTAGACCATGGTAAGACTACATTGGTGGACAAGATGATGTTGGCTGGAAACCTTTTCCGAGATGGAAAAGATATGAGCGGTCAGGTGTTGGATAACAATGATTTGGAACGTGAGCGTGGAATAACCATCCTTTCAAAGAACGTTTCAATTAACTGGAAAGGAACAAAAATCAATATTATAGATACTCCAGGACACTCCGACTTTGGTGGAGAGGTGGAGCGTGTGCTCAATATGGCAGACGGCTGTTTGCTGCTTGTTGATGCTTTTGAGGGTCCAATGCCTCAGACACGTTTCGTTTTGCAAAAGGCTTTGCAGATTGGTCTAAAGCCAATAGTCGTAGTTAACAAGGTGGACAAACCAAACTGCCGTCCAGAGGAAGTGTACGAAATGGTCTTCGACTTGATGTTCTCTCTTAATGCGACAGAGGATCAGCTCGATTTTCCTGTCGTTTACGGAAGTGCAAAGAATGGTTGGATGAGCGAAGATTTTAATAAGCCAACCGACAATATAGACTATCTTCTTGACAAGATCGTAGAGGTAATACCTGCACCAAAGATGTTGGAGGGTACTCCACAGATGCTTATTACAAGTCTTGATTATTCTAGCTATACAGGACGTATCGCTGTGGGACGTGTGCATCGTGGAATATTGAAAGACGGCATGAATGTTACCATAGCACACCGCGACGGCTCTATGGAAAAGACAAAGATTAAGGAGCTCGATACCTTTGAGGGTATGGGACACAACAAGGCTGAAGAGGTTAAGAGTGGTGATATCTGTGCAGTTGTCGGACTTGAAAACTTTGAGATAGGTGATACTATATGCGACTTTGAGAACCCAGAACCATTGCCTCCTATTGCTATAGATGAGCCTACAATGAGTATGCTTTTTACTATCAACGACTCTCCGTTCTTTGGCCGTGAGGGTAAATTCGTAACAAGCCGCCATATCAACGACCGCTTAAAGAAGGAACTTGAGAAGAACCTCGCCTTGCGTGTTGCACCTTTCGGAGATTCTACAGACAAGTGGATCGTAAGCGGACGTGGTGTGCTTCACCTCTCAGTGCTTATTGAAACAATGCGCCGTGAGGGTTATGAGTTGCAGGTGGGTCAGCCACAGGTTATCTACAAGGAGATAGACGGTGTGAAATGCGAGCCTATCGAGGAACTTACAATAAACGTTCCTGAGGAGTTTGCTAGCAAGATGATAGATATGGTAACACGTCGTAAGGGCGAGATGACATCTATGCAAAACCTTGGCGATCGTGTAGACATAGAATTTGATATTCCGTCTCGTGGTATCATTGGTTTGCGTACTAACGTGCTTACTGCCAGTCAGGGTGAAGCTATTATGGCACACCGCTATAAGGAGTATCAACCGTTCAAGGGTGATATAACTCGTCGTATGAATGGTAGTATGATAGCTATGGAGACAGGTACGGCATACGCTTATTCTATAGATAAGTTGCAAGACCGTGGTAAGTTCTTCATCGATCCAGGCGAAGAAGTGTACGGTGGAGAGGTTGTCGGCGAACATGTTCATGACAACGACCTCGTTGTTAATGTTACAAAGGCAAAGCAGCTAACGAATACGCGTGCCAGCGGTTCTGACGATAAAGCACGCATCGTTCCACGCACAGTATTATCTCTAGAAGAGGCTCTTGAGTATATTAAGGAAGATGAACTTGTGGAAGTTACTCCAAAGAGTATGCGTATGCGCAAGATATTGCTCGACCATCTGGAGCGTAAACGTTCTAACAAGGAATAACAATAATCCTTATTTAAACGGATTTCCTTTGCAATTAAAAAGGATGCACTATTTAAGTATGAACCCCGAAAGTTATTGTTTAACTTTCGGGGTTCATTCATCTTGATATATACTCTTTCCTTATGAGAACTTCTAATGTTATGGTTCTTTAATGATTTTTGTCATGGTGAGAATATTCTCATTGTCTACTCGTTTGTAGTTAACATCATCCATTAGTTCTTTTACGAGGAATATTCCCAGTCCGCCGATATTGCGCTCATCAATGTCTGATGTAGTGTCAGCTTCTGGTACAGACAACGGATTGAAGGCAATGCCTTTGTCTTTAAGGATAAATGTAGCGACATTCTCCTCTTTATCCCATTCGGCAGTAAGGGTTACCAATCCTGTCGTTCCATCTGGATATGCATACATTATGGAGTTGACAAGAGCTTCCTCTACTGCAAGGTTTATGGAGCTTAATGTAGCTTCGTTTATGCCTGCGGTCTTGCTGAACTGTAGGATAAAAGGATAGAGCTTTTCTGATTCGCAGATGTTGTTATTCAAGGTGAGAGTCATTTTGCTGTTATGTGTTTTTTCTTTATTTCCATCGCTTGACATACTTTTGTTTAAGCGGAAGCAAAGCAATGTGAGATCATCACTTTGTTCGGCATTGCCAACATACTGTGAAAGTTTATCCTTCAACTCATATATAATGCCGTGAGCATCTTTGTCTGCCGCAACTTTCATTGTGGTAATCAGTCTTTCTTCTCCATAGAGTTGCTTGTCTTCATTTTCAGCTTCTGTCAAACCATCAGTGTAGAGTAATACTGCATCTCCAGAGGCAAGAGAGAAGGATTGTTCGGTATAACCAAAACCTTCAATAACTCCAAGTGGCAAGTTTTGTTCCACTTGCATAAAACTAACATTACAGTCGGATGTAGCAACAAGTGGCGGGTTGTGTCCTGCATTACAGAACTGCATACTGCCGCTATTAAGGTCGAGTACCCCAGCAAACATAGTTACGAACATATTTGTGGGATTATCTTTGGCTATAGCATCGTTGAGTTTTGATACAATCTCTGCTGGTGATTCGCAACTTGACGAGATTATTCGGAAGAGAGTGCGAGTTATAGCCATAACGAGCGAAGCTGGGATTCCTTTCCCCGACACGTCGCCGATTACATAAAACAACTTATCGTTGCGGATAAAGAAATCATAGAAATCTCCACCCACCTCCTTCGCAGGTTCAAGACAGGCAAAGAGTTCCAATTGTTCGCAATCAGGGAATGGCGAGAATATCTTCGGCACAAGACTCATCTGAATATTGTGTGCTATCGTCAGTTCACTCTCTATACGCTCCTTAGCCCGGGTAGTGTTTTGTAGTTCATCGATATAACTGCGTAGTGAGCTTTGCATATTGGCAAAGGCATCATGGAGCATCTTCATGTCGTCCTTAGTCTCCACTAACGGCAGTTCTGCATTGAAATTTCCTCGAGCAATCTGGTATGCCGCATCTGCAAGAGTCCTCATAGGCTTGGAGGTGTATGCCACAAGTAGTCTGATACTTATAAAGAGCATAAGCATTCCGATGATGAGGATTATTAAAATTGTGAATGTGGCAGAACCGAGATTCTTCATCACGTCGGTGTATAGGTTTACGCTGCATACCGACCACCCCGTACGTTTCACAGGTGCATAACAGAGCAGCACGTCCTTACCCTCTATGTTAGTACGTGCACTGCCGTATTCGCCAGCTACCATCCGTTTGCCAACGGAATCTATTTCTGGACATTCTACGAGCTTTGCTCTGACATTATAGTTAGTAGCGAGGATAAGTTCCTTAACGGGATGGGAAACATATTTCCCATTTTTGTCGAGGATAAACGAATAACTATTTTTGTAAGGACGCATAGAGCGCAGACTTGCCGTAAGGTCATTGAGAGATACATCAGCAATAATTGCCCCGTATACCATACCTTTATTGTCTGTACATGGCATTACGTACGACACGATAATATCGTCTTTTGTGTCGTTGTCTGTGTACGCCTCAGTCCAGTAGCCCTTGCTACCACCCATAATCTTTATGAACCAACGTCGGCTGGTATAGTCGCCCATACCATTGCCATAGTGCTTGTACAAGAACTTGTTGCCATGTTCTCTGTATACATATTCTATAAAAAGACTGTCCTTGGCAGGGTAAAATCCAGGGCGGAACGCAATGCCGACACCTTTGAGTAGGCTATTATTGCGCATAACCCTTGCGGCGACATCTATTATCGAGTCGGGACTTTGCGTCAAGTCGTACACCTGTCCTTCGGCAATAGTTAAGGCTGTCTCTACTTCGGTAAGTTTAGTTTCAATTTTCAGAATGACATTCTGCTGCAAAGCAGCTGTATATTGTATAGCCTGCTGTTGTTCTCTCTGCCTACTATAAGAAGAGAAAACAACAGCAATGCAACAGAATATCACGAATACAAGGGTTAGAATATAGAATGTAATCCTTGCAGCGAACGATTGGAAAATTTTTCTCACGGACGGATGTCGAAGAGTTTGAAGAAGCCAGTTATAGTGAACACGTTCCTTATCTCGTCGTTGATATGCTCCACCATGAGTTTGCCGCCCTTGGCTTCAACCTCTTTACGCAGAGATAGGAAAAGTCTTAGTCCGCTACTGCTTATATATTCCAATGCCGTACAATCGAGTATAATCTCCTTATCAGCATTCTCCTTTAGTGGAAGTAAGTCTTTTTCTGCCTGTACTGCACTTGCGGTGTCAAGTCGTCCTTCAATAGAGGCACACACTACATTATCTTCAATCTTAATATCTATTTTCATAATTATCTTTTTGTCTTTTGAATTATTTTGATATCTTTAATTTAGTGGGAACAGCAAAGTAACGATAAAGATGTTTGCTGCAAGAATTATGATATTCATTATCAGACCAGGCTTCATAAAGTCTGTGAAACGATATCCACCTTCACCATAAACCATCATGTGGGTAGGTGAACCGATAGGAGTGGCAAAGCTTGACGATACGGCAATCATCAGTGCGATGCAGAATGTTATCGGGTTTACGTCGAGCGACGTTGCTGTCTGATATGCAATAGGATAGAACATTGCCGCACATGCTGTGTTGCTGATAAATTCAGTAATAAACGTGGCTACGAAGCAAATGCATATAAGAGCCATCAGGGCGTTTGTTCCGCATATACCGAGTATGCTCTCTGCCAGTTTTGTAGCAATACCAGTATGGTCGATGGCTGTACCGAGGCAAACAGAGCCAGCGAAAATCATTAGTATGTTCCAATCGATGGAGTCGCTTGCCTGCTTAGTGGAACAGCATTTTGTTACGAGCATTGCTGCTGCTGCAAGGAAACAAGCCTGAAGCAAAGTCATCACATTGAATGAGGATAGTATAATCATCGCTATCATTATGGCTGCAGACACAATGGTCTTCTTGCCTATATGCGGTATGTCTTCAGAATCGAAGAACTGTAGATCTTTGGCTGCTGCCGTTTGGAAGACTTTGCCCTGTTCCTTTCCACATTCAAAGAGGAGAACGTCGCCTTGTTCTATCATTATGCCTCGTGGATTGCTGCTGATGCGTTCACCTTCGCGCACTACAGCTACGAGCACAGTGTTGTGTGTCTTCTCAAAATTACTATTCTCCATAGATGAACCAATCAATGAACTACCACGCATAACGCTGGCTGTATAGAACTGTCTTCCCTTCTCTATATCATCAAGTGAGAATACGTGTTCTGCTGCAGAGGTTAGTCCGTGGCTGTTGCGTAGGTCGAGGATGCTGTCTATCTGTCCTGAGTAAACAAGACGGTCGCCACCCATTACAAATTCATCTGCAGGAACAGGACTTATAACTTCCTTGTCGAAGCGTACGATTTCAATCAAGTGTCCACCACTAACGTTTTGTAATCCTGCTTCGCTTACAGTAGTACCGATATACTTGTTGTCTGTCGGCACGAGCAACTCCGCCGTATAATCACCAGTTGCGCCGAATGCCTCATCTGGCGACTTGCGCTCAGGCAAAAGCTTCTTCATTGCAATCATGCTTATGATTCCAACAGCGAGACAGAATAGACCAGGTAACGTTGTTGTGAAGAGATTTAACTCAATGTGCTTGTCGTTCATCAACATTCCCGAAATAATAAGGTTAGGCGGAGTACCTATCAAAGTACAGATACCACCCAAACATGAGGCGTAGCTCAAGGGAATGAGGAGCTTTGAGGGAGCGATGTTAAGTTTCTTTGACCACATCTTTACTACCTTAATAAATAACGCCACAACGGTGGTGTTGCTCAGTACAGAACTCATTGCTGCCACTGGTATCATGAGTCTTACTATTGCTGCAGTGTACGATGATGGCGTGCCCAGCACTTTCTTCACCATCCAGTGTATCACTCCGCTATGTACAAGACCTGCAATAACGACAAACAGCACTCCAACCGTAACAACGGATGTAGAGCTAAAGCCTTCCAAGGCTTCTTTTGCATCCAAGATACCAGCTACATAAAGAAATCCCATGCCACCGAGGAAAACAAATTCTGCAGGGATTTTTGTAAACATCATGAGCCCGAACATTACAACTACCAATATTATGGTAAGCCATGCGTTCAGACTCAGTCCTAAAAATATTAAACTTTCCATTGTATGTATGTTTGATGTTGCAAAATTAGTTCTTTTGTTAGTTTTAGGCAAATAATACGTTGGAAATATGTAAAGATACTGCAAATTAGCATACTATAATTAGTGTAAAGTAGGTAATCATGTATGTCATTTACTGCTTTTTTGTAACTTTGTGATTTATGAAACTTAATATCGCAGAATGACAGCATTAAACAGACAAATATTACATATAGCCCTTCCTGCAATAGTAAGCAACATTACAGTTCCTTTGTTAGGATTGGTTGATGTCGCAATAGTGGGGCATCTCGGCTCGGCAGCTTATATAGGAGCCATTGCTGTAGGAGGAATGATATTCAATGTGATGTATTGGCTGTTCGGTTTTCTGCGTATGGGAACAAGTGGAATGACGTCGCAAGCCTTAGGACGGAAGGACCTTACGGATGTTGTTAGATTGCTTGTACGTTCCCTCGGGATGAGTATGGCGATAGCGTTGTGTCTTGTTCTTTTACAATATCCTATACGTATATTGGCTTTTGGTATAATGCAACCTACATACAATGTCCGTCAATATGCTGAGCTGTACTTTAATTTACTTATATGGGGTGCACCTGCAATGTTGGGGCTGTATAGCTTTACTGGATGGTTTATAGGAATGCAGAATTCTCGTTTACCGATGATTGTGGCAATTACTCAGAATGTTGTGAATATAGCGGCAAGCCTATTCTTTGTCTATGTATGTAGACTAAAGGTGGAAGGCGTGGCACTCGGTACACTCGTTGCCCAATATTCGGGGTTCTTTATGACAATAATAATGTGGTTTGTTTATTATCGTAAATTAAGAAAATACTATAGCAGTAAAGGTGTATTCGCATGGCGACAAATGAAATACTTCTTAAAAGTAAACCGTGATATATTCTTCCGCACTCTTTGTTTAATATGTGTAATGCTGTTCTTTACTTCGGCAGGGTCATGGCAAGGAGAGACGATACTTGCGGTAAACACGTTGTTGATGCAGTTCTATATGATATTCTCTTATTTTATGGATGGTTTCGCTTATGCTGGTGAAGCTATTAGTGGTAGATACTATGGCGCAAACAATCAGAAAGGATTGCATACTGTGGTGAAGAGCCTTTTTGTATGGGGAGCGGTAATGACAGTATCTTTCACCTTATTATATATAATAGGTGGAAATGTATTCTTGTCATTGCTGACGGATGATAAAACTGTTATTGCAGCAGCAGGTGAGTATTCGTTGTGGGTATTGCTGATGCCACTAACAGGTGTAGCTGCATTTATATGG
>CAVKAH010000108.1:0-7873 GCA_963654095.1 Oscillospiraceae bacterium | reverse complement strand
TCACAAGCGTAAGAAAAGATTAAGAAAGAACAGACATAAGAGCAAATAAAACTAACTGCAGAGTTAGTGCTCAATAATAGTCTTTTCGGACTGGGCATGTCAATCAATGCAGCATCATTATTTGAACGCGTATTTGTTGACATGCCCTTATTTTATCTAAAATCAAGTTATTGTATTTAAGACATGACAAGCGAATTAATCATCGACGTTCAACAGAATGAAATATCAATAGCCCTGCTGGAAGACAAAAATCTGGTAGAGTATCAGAACGAGCCCCGCTCGGCTTCATTCTCTGTTGGAAACATCTATGTGGCAAAGGTAAAAAAACTTATGCCTGGCTTGAACGCAAGTTTTGTGGATGTAGGTTATGAGCGTGATGCCTTTTTGCATTATCTTGACTTGGGGAGTCAGTTCAACTCCTATGAAAAGTATATAAAACAGGTACAGAGCGACAGAAAGAAACTTTATCCATTCTCAAAAGCTATGCGACTGCCAGACTTGAAAAAAGATGGTAGCGTACAGAATGAGTTGCAGCAAGGACAGGAGGTGCTTGTGCAAATCGTTAAAGAACCTATTTCCACCAAGGGACCGCGTCTGACAGGCGAGCTTAGCTTTGCTGGTCGCTACTTGGTGCTTATACCATTCGACGATAAAGTTTCTGTTTCATCTAAAATCAAAAGTGGCGAGGAGCGTGCCCGACTGAAGCAGCTTATCCACAGCATTAAGCCAAAGAATGTAGGTGTCATTGTGCGCACCGTAGCAGAAGGCAAGCGTGTGGCAGAGCTTGATACAGAATTGAAAATCCTTATGAAGCGTTGGGAGGACGCTATAGAGAAGGTACAGAAAACAACTAAACGCCCACAACTCGTTTATGAAGAGACGAGCCGTGTGGTAGCTATGCTCCGCGACCTCTTTAACCCGTCTTACGAAAATATCTACGTAAACGACGAGGAGGTGTTCAAAGAGGTGAAACACTATGTAACGCTTATTGCGCCAGATAAGGCAAATATTGTTAAGCTTTATACTGGCACGGTGCCTATCTTTGACAATTTCAACGTAACAAAGCAGATTAAGTCGAGCTTCGGCAGAATTGTTAACTATAAGCATGGTGCTTATCTCTATATAGAGCATACCGAAGCTTTGCACGTGGTGGATGTGAACAGCGGAAACCGTACGCGCTCTGCCAATGGTCAGGAGGCTAATGCCCTTGATGTAAACCTTGGTGCTGCTGATGAGCTGGCACGACAGTTACGCCTTAGAGATATGGGTGGCATTATCGTAGTAGACTTTATTGACATGAATCTTGCAGAAGACCGCCAGATACTTTATGAGCGGATGTGTAAGAACATGCAGAAAGACCGTGCACGTCATAACATCTTGCCTTTGAGTAAGTTTGGTTTGATGCAAATCACCCGCCAGCGTGTTCGCCCTGCTATGGACGTGAATGTTGAAGAGACCTGTCCTACATGTTTTGGTAAGGGCAAGATAAGGTCGAGCATACTTTTCACAGATCAATTAGAGAGTAAAATTGACAAACTGGTCAACAAGATTGGCATCAAAACATTCTACTTGCATGTTCATCCGTATGTCGCAGCCTATATCAACAAAGGCTTCATCAGTATGAAACGCCGCTGGCAGATGAAATATGGATTTGGCGTGCATGTCATCCCTTCTCAGAAACTTGCTTTCTTGCAGTATGAATTCTACGACGACAAGAAACAGTTTATCGATATGAAAGAAGAGAGCGAGACGATGTAGGAAACAGTACTTATTGTACATTAAACTATAAAAGAATTCTCTAATTCCCACTCATTGATATTTTCAAGGAAAAGGAATTAGAGAATTCTTTTTATGTATCGTTAGTTTGTTCTTTTATTATTTGACCTATGTGTCTATTATTGTTATCTCCCTATTAGTCAGCAATGATCTTAAACCTTACTCTGAAGGAGTGTTCTTCTTCATCCCAGTTTGTACCGAGCATAACAAACTTTCCAATTTGTTTTGTGGAGCGCACATGTTTCCCTATGCAAGGACATACATCATAGTCGCCGATGCGCACCAAACGCAACGTTTCTGATGCATCATCAGGTAGACGGTCGAGTTTAACGTCGTCAGGAATATTGTTGCGGTCTACATATTCGTATGTTACGGGCAAGTCTTCCTCAATAAACTCATTCATCCTCGTTTCTATCTCCTTCTCATCTTTGCGGTCTGGTTTGTGGTCGAGGATATAGCTTATTTTACTTTTCTTACGTTCAATGTGCGCATTTCTCGACCTCTCGCATCCAAACATCCTTATCATTGTTTGGTTGAGAAGATGCTCTGCTGTGTGTGCAGGAGGAAACTCCTCCTTGTTATGGGCATTCAAAATAGGTTCTTCCATGGTTTATTTTTCTATTATCTTTAATATTTTTCCCGATAGAGGCTTGATGCTAAGCGTCAGTCTGCTGTCGCATGAAAAACAGATTGTAGACTTGTCACCAGTCATTAAATCCGTTGCAAGCATCATACCTTTAGGTAGTTGCAGATAATCAAAAGCATGTTCTGGTATGTTCAGCTTTATCAGTTTCTCGCTGTCATCGAAGTTTGCCACAACAATCAGTATTTCCTTTTTGTTCTTTCTGATAAAAGCATATTGTTTTGAAGCATCAAAATTTTCCGATGTAGGATTAACATACATAAGGTCAAAGAACTCTCCCTCACTGACAGCCTTTTCCGTCAGAGCAATGTTGAGCACCTTTTTGTATATCTGTTCAAGGTCTTTCTCCTCAGTAGTGAGCATCCGTCTTGAAGAATAGCCGTGGATGAGAGAGTCAATAGACCAATAGTCGAAGATTGTTGTTCTGCCGTCTCTCCCGCTGAATCCCTCTTCATCCATACCTTTTTCGCCATATTCTTGTCCAGCATAAAGCATAAAAGGATTTTTGCGCATCAGTGCATTCACAATGAGAGCTGGCACTCCATTCTTTCCGTTTCCAGCAAAGAATTCGCTTGCTAATCGTTGTTCATCATGGTTTTCAAGGAAGTATAGCATGTGGTCTGCTATGTCATCTGTAATCTGCCACTGTCGTGTAATGTCGGTTGCTGGTCGGTTGCCGCATATCACATCACGATTACAGTCGTACATCCCCACCTTGTCATAGAGATAGTCGAAGCCTGCCGATATATATTCCCTATATCGAGCAGGGTTGTACACTTCTCCTATAAATTTTATATTGCGGAATTTCTTTTTAACCTCTGTTGTTGCCCAAGTCCAAAACTCCGAAGGTACCATCTCCGCCATGTCGCAGCGAAAAGCGTCAACGCCCTTTGCTGCCCAAAAGAGCAGAATGTTGCGCATCTTTAACCATGTGTCGGGGATAGGGTAGAAGTGGGTCGATATGCCACCAGCATCGCAATAGTCAACACCATAGTTTAGTTTTACCGTTTCATACCAATCGTTTCTTCCAGGTCGATTGCCGAAGCAGTCATTTCCCGTGGCTTTAGCAGGAAATTCCTGATAAGGCATCGTTTCGCCATGGTATAGATCAATGTCTGGAGCGAAATCGGCTCCAGGACAATAGTAGAAATTGTTCATTGGATAAAACTGCTTTCCCGTGTCGTCATCCTCACCAAAGTCGGCAGTTCCGTTCGGTTTGGCAATCGACTTATATTGTCTTGCCACGTGGTTGGGCACGAAGTCGATAATCATCTTCAATCCCTCCTTGTGTGTACGTTTAACGAGAGCTTCAAATTCTTGCATCCTTTTCTTTACGTTGACAGCCAAGTCTGGGTCTACATCATAATAGTCGGTAATGGCATACGGACTGCCAGCATTGCCTTTCACCACGGCAGGGTGTTGCTTCGGAATGTTGTATGCGGAGTAATCCGTGGTTGTGGCATGACGTATGATGCCAGTATACCATACGTGTGTAACTCCCATCTCTTTAATCCTCCTGAGTGTAGCAGGAGTAAAGGCATTCATCTTTCCGCATCCATTGTCGTTAATGGAACCGTTATGTTTGCGTGTGGTGTTCGTATTTCCAAACAATCGAGTAAATATTTGGTAGATGATAATCTTGTCTTGCATGATATGATATTATATGTTAGTAATAGAAATTTTAAATAATCGTTGAGTGCAAAATTAATAATAATAATCTTTACTTGCAAATATGATAGTCTTTTGACTTTGTTTTGTCAAGTTATTGATAAGGCTGATGGCTTCAGCCAAAATTGGTAGGAATGTAATGCGAATTCTTTATTTCGCCTATTACGATGATGCTGTGCAGGCTACCAATACAGTCGATATTCCCCAATGTGTTTAGCATGAAGTTTTGATAGTCTTTCATATCTTTGGCATATACCTTGATTTGAAAATCATAATCGCCTGTTGTGTTATAACATTCGGTTATTTGGTCTATGGTCTGTACGGTATCCATAAATTGCTGTATCAAGTCGTGGGTATGCTGCTTGAGTCTGATATTACATAGCACAATAACGTGGTTGCCGAGTTTATGTGGGTCAACAACTGCCGAGTAGCGTTGTATGTACCCCTCACGTTCCAGACGTTTCTGACGTTCGAACGTTGGTGATGGCGAAAGATGAATCTTTGCAGCCAGTTCTTTTACCGTCAGTCGTGAGTTCTGCTGTAATATCTTTAGTATTTTGATGTCAGTATCATCAAGAATTTCTTGTGTAGCCATAGTCTAAATGTTTAAATTTGCAGAATATTATTCTGTATATAGTCGATATTTTGCGCAAAAATAGTATATTTTCCCGAAATACGAAGAATATTTTGAAATAAAAGTTATTCGTCATAACTTTGCAACCGCAATTGCAAAACAAGAATTATCAATCGTATCAATAATACCGATAAAAGTATAAAATCATAGAAAGGAATATTACAATGAGCAAACAGAATATAACGTATAGAACAGATGTTGTAGGCAGTTTTCTTCGTCCTGCCGAATTAAAAGAGGCAAGAGCCAAGTTTGCTGACGGACAGATTTCTGCTTCCGACCTGCGTGTCGTAGAAGACCGTCTCATAACAGAACTTATAAAGAAGCAGAAAGCACATGGTCTGCATTTCATCACCGATGGTGAGTATCGCCGTAGTTATTGGCATCTCGATTTTATGTGGGGATTCAATGGAGTGGAGCACATAGAGCTGGACCATGGTTATCAGTTTCATGGTGAGGAGACAACCAAGGGTTCACTGCAACTTACGGGGAATATTTCTGGAGAGAATCATCCTTTTATCAACGATTTCAAGTTCGTAAAGCAATTTGAAGAAGAGGGTGTCGAAGCCAAACAGACTATTCCTGCACCGGCTCAGTTTCTTGCAGAACTGTTCCGTGGCAAGAATACAGAGAATACACGCCGTTTCTATCCAAACACAGAAGAACTCATTGAGGATATCGCCAAAGCATACCGCACTTTCTTTAGAGAGATTTATGAGGCTGGTTGCCGTACAGTACAGCTTGACGACTGTACATGGGGCATGATTGTAGACGATGACTTTTGGAAATCAATGGCAGGCACTGGTTTCACGCTTGAGCACGAGGCTCTGCAATACTTGCATGTCAACAACCTTGCTATCGAGGGCAAACCCGAGGGGCTGACTATAAACACCCACGTGTGTCGCGGTAATTACCACTCGTGTTATGCCACAAAGGGAGCATACGACCCTGTGGCTCCTTACCTCTTCGCTAAAGAAAATGTGGACACCTATTATCTTGAGTATGACGATGAGCGTTCTGGCAGCTTTGAACCTTTGAAATATCTTTCGGACAACAAGAAGGTTGTGTTGGGATTGATTACTACAAAATCTCCTGTTCTGGAAAATCCCGATGAGGTTATCGCTCGTATAAACGAAGCTGCAAAATACATTCCGCTCGATCGCCTGTACCTTAGTCCGCAATGTGGTTTTGCTTCTTGCGAGATAGGAAACAAACTAACAGAGGACGAGCAATGGGCAAAAGTAGATCTCGTTCAGGAAATAGCCAGGAGGGTTTGGGGATAATTATGCCATAGACTTTATAATACCATTGTCCTAGGTTGATTTGGAAATACGTTTCTGTCAACTTAGGCTTTTTAATTTCATAAAATACACTCTCGTTTTGTTGCAAATACACATAAAGTAGTATCTTTGTAGTCTCATAAAACATAAAAATAAAGAAAGTATGAACATACAACTTGCCCAACTGATGAGGGCTATGATAAATTATGATAGTGGCGACGTGCCACGAATACAGCATTTTGTGAAGGTTCACGACTTTGCAGCAACGATAGGTGTTTCCGAAAATCTGGACGAAGAAACTCTGTTTATCCTCGAAGCCGCATCTATTCTGCACGATATTGGCATCCATCCCGCAGAAGCCAAATACGGCAACTGTAATGGTAAGGCTCAAGAAGAATTAGGACCTGATGAGGCTCGCCAGCTATTAGCAGAAGTGGGAGGTTTAACAGATGCACAGACAGAGCGTATATGTTGGCTTATCGGTCATCATCATACTTACACTAACGTCGTCGCTGCCGACCATCGCATCCTTTTGGAGGCAGATTTTCTCGTTAATTCATTCGAGGACAATATGTCTCTTGATAGTATCGTTACATTCCGCAACAATGTGTTCCGTTCTCCCTCAGCCATAGATATGCTAAACAGGATGTGGGGTATATAAACCAATTTCAGAATTTCCCGCACTTAATGATTGCAGAAAATACTAATTAGCGTTGACATCTCTCACGAGTTATCCTCCCTTCATGTAATCTTTATATAAAATTTTTTTCTATTTTATCTATCATTCTGTCATTATATAACATAAATACTTGTTTATCAAAACGTTAGGCTGTTAACGGATAAACTATGTTTACAATATCTGTCATACATCTGTCATAGATCTATCATAAAAAGTAGCAAAAACTGGTACCCACTTTTTATTTAATAAGGTATAGGATTACGCATAAAAAGAATATAGTTAGTAGGATGAAATGTTATGGGATAAATCATGCCAAAACTTTGTTGGAATAGGACTAAATAGTGCAATATGGTAATGGTTTTATAACTAACATTCTTCTATGTTATATGTTTTTTGTAATTTTGCGTAAAAATATAGTCAACGCAAGTTCAACATAGAACTGCAATTCTCGGCACAGGCATAGCTTAATTAAAGTATAACAACAAATGACTTTGTGAAACCATACAAACGACTTGTTAATCAGATGTTTAGAAATAAAAATGTCGTTATATATAGGCTGATAGATAATGACAGATATTGTTAAATAAAAGCTTCTGTCAACATTACTTATCCTCTTGATTTATAATGACTTATCAAACGTGATGACAGAATGACAGATTTTTTGAAAAAAATAATATACGATACTTACTGCAATAATAAATGCTTCTGGCGATAAGTTATATGGTGTGTTCTGAAAATTCCACGCTTTATTAAATTCTATTTTTAGACCCAGTCATATTTATTTTCATAATTATTCGTGATTTTCAAGGAATGTCCGTATCTTTGTATCAGTGCTCAAAGCACTTGTGTATATAGCCTCCAATCAATAGACTAAAAAGATTATGACAACAAAGGATATAGACGGAAAGTCGTTAGAAAATGCACATCGCCTTTTTGAATCTGGCGATATTAGCAATATTCCTGTCGGCACTACGGCAGGACTTCAGCAGATACACCGTTATCTGTTCGATGGTTTGTATCCATTTGCAGGCATCATCCGCGACAAGAATATAGCTAAGGGTGGCTTTCGCTTTGCCAATTCGCTCTATCTCGAAGCTGCCCTTTCCGCTGTGGAACAGATGCCAGAAGACACCTTTGAACATATCATTGAGAAGTATGTCGAGATGAATGTGTGCCATCCTTTCATGGAGGGTAAT
>CAVKAH010000107.1:0-7886 GCA_963654095.1 Oscillospiraceae bacterium | reverse complement strand
CTTTCGGCACTATCTTCCACCCCATTCCCCACCGCCTACACCTTCAGCGATAAACTAAAAATGGAAGACCTACCCACCTTCCTCCATCCCATTTTTGAGCAGCACACCTCCGCCACTTCACAAAAGTGTAGCGCATTCTTGACTCATATACCACAACGTGTATCGCAAGATATATTCTCAAGCGTTGATAAATATACTCTCCGCCTTTGCTAAATATATCTTCAAGCATCATAAGATACGTCTTCACGCATCGTTAAGTCGGTTCTCACGCATCGCCACTGGTGATTTAACCAAAGACCGCATAAGAGGGCAACACATCCATGATTACAAAAGCATGTAATCAACGTCATATATTATAAGGTAAGAACTACAAATTGCCTACAATGATTTTTTGATTAAAACGGCATGAATTTATAGAATGAGCCATAAGATAACGTACACTTTAATATATGAACAGAACATTCCTAACAATAATGGCGGCACTCGCACTCGTGGACGGATATGCCGCAAAAAAGCCAAATAAACAGACAAGCACAATTAGGGTGGTAGACCTGCGCACCGAAAGGATGCTCTCGCCAATGAGCATCGACACCCCTACCCCACGATTGGGATGGCGCATAGAGACTGACAAGAAGAACGTGATGCAGACAAACTGCCACATTATCGTTGCCTCTACCATGGAGAAAGCTCTCCGAGGAGAGGGCGATCTGTGGGACACCACCATAAGTGGTGATCAGTCGCAATGGATTACTTATGCAGGAAAGCAGCTCCGCAGCAACACACCATGCTTCTGGCGTGTTAAGGTGAGCACCTCGCAAGGAGAGTCAGAGTGGAGCGACGTGCAGATGTGGAACGTGGGACTGCTCTCCGAGTCAGACTGGAGCGGGCAATGGATTGGATTTGACGCAGCAAAACCATGGGACAAAGAGGAGATACACAGTCAGCTATCATCACGCTACCTCAGAAAAGAATTCAAGCTCGACAAGAAGGTAAAGCGTGCCACACTATACATCAGCGGACTGGGAATGTATGAGGCATACATCAACGGTAAGAAGGTAGGCAACCAAGTTCTCGCTCCTGCCCCTACAGACTATCGCAAGACAGTGCTCTATAATGCCTTCGACGTTACGAATATGCTTACCGAGGACAACGCTATCGGCGTGGCTTTAGGCAACGGACGCTACTATACGATGCAGCAAAAGAAGAAGCCTTATAAGATAACAAACTTTGGCTACCCGAAACTCAGGGCAAACCTTATCGTGGAGTTTGAAGATGGAACGAAGAAAACTATCTCTACCGACTCAAAATGGAAGCTCAATGCAGATGGTGCAATACGCTCTAACAACGAATACGACGGAGAGATATACGATGCACGCAAAGAGTTTGGAGAATGGACAATAGCTGGATTTGACGATAAGAAATGGGAGAACGCAGAGCGTGTGGCAATACCAACGGGCACACTGCGTGGTGCAATGTCGCCAAATATGAAGGTGCTCAGCCAAATGCCCGCAAAGACACTTGTTATGCATGGAGATACGGCAATCGTAGACCTCGGACAGAACATTGCAGGATGGCTTAAGCTGAAAATAAGTAACACTACAGAGGGCGACTCCATAAAAATATGCTTCGCAGAGACCCTTACAAAAGACGGCAGACTGTACCGCGAGAACCTTCGCAACGCTCTAACCACCGACTGCTATGTGGCTAACGGTAAGGAGAAGAACCGTTGGTGGACTCCCACCTTTGTTTATCATGGATTTAGATACGCACAAATTACGGGACTTAAGAACCCGAAGAAAGACGACTTTATAGGTGAGATAGTAAGCGACGAGATGGAAAAGACAGGATTCTTTGCATCGTCTGACACAATCCTAAATAAAGTATATCATAATGCAGAATGGGGAATACTCGCCAACTACAAGGGAATGCCCGTAGACTGTCCACAACGCGATGAACGTCAGCCCTGGCTTGGTGACAGGACGAGGGGATGCCTTGGAGAGTCGTTCATCTTCGACAACAACCTGCTCTACAACAAATGGGACCGCGACATCACAGAGGCACAGCGTGAGGACGGATGTATACCAGATGTGGCTCCAGCATACTGGAACTACTATTCTGACAACATAACATGGCCTGCTGCCCTACCCTTCTCTATGGAGATGCAATACGACCAGTATGGCGACCTTTCTGCTATCAGCCGCTATTACAGCGCAGCAAAGAAATGGATAGACCACATGGCATACCAATACGAGAAAGACGGACTTATGCCACGCGACAAATACGGCGACTGGTGCGTACCGCCAGAGGATATCAAGATGATACACAGCAAAGACCCAAAGCGCGTTACCGACGGCACTCTCATCGCCACAGCATATTATTATCATCTTAACAAAAAGATGGCACGCTTTGCCAATATCCTCGGAAAGACTGCCGATGCAGACACTTACACGAAGAAAGCCGCCGAGGTGAAGGAGGCTTTCAACAAGAAATTCCTCACCATAAAGCACAATACGCATGAGGGAGACGGAGGAATACTATATCCCGACTCTACATTCTACGGCAACAACACGTGTACGGCAAATCTCTTGCCACTAACATTCGGGATGATAGACAGCTTGTATGTAAAAGAACAGGTGGAGAAAAACATTCTGAAGAATATCATTACCGACAACAAGGGCAGAATATCATGTGGCGTTATCGGCGTACAGTGGGTGATGCACGCTCTCACCGACATGAAGAGAACTGATGTGGCATGGCTGCTCGCCACGAACAAGGCATATCCAAGTTGGGGATATATGGCACAAAATGGAGCCACCACCACATGGGAACTATGGAACGGCAATACAGCAAGCCCGAAGATGAACAGCGGAAACCACGTGATGCTACTCGGCGACCTCGTGTCGTGGATTTATCAAGACCTCGGAGGAATAAACAGCGACAGCGAAAAGCCTGGTTACAAGCATATCATTCTGAAGCCCGACTTCAGCGTTGACGAGATTGACGACATCAACTCTTCTTACAAGTGTATATACGGAAATATCGTAAGCCGTTGGAAGAAAGTTAACGGCAACCTTATTTGGGATGTGGAAATTCCTGCTAACACTACGGCAACGCTCTATATGCCCGACGGAACAACAAAAGAGATTGGCTCTGGTAAATATTCTTTCAACGAGAAACTGCCTGTAAGAGACAAGAACATCGTAGTAGACGAATTCCTTTATACTAAGGCTTCCTTCCCAGAATGTCATTCCGCCACTATTGCCGAAACAACAAGCGGCGACCTTGTGGCTACTTATTTCGGAGGAACAAAGGAGCGAAATCCTGACGTTTGTATATGGGTAAGCCGTAAAGTGAAAGGCTCTAAGACATGGACAACTCCACAGATGGTGGCTGACGGAGTATTGAATGATACATTGCGTAAGGCTTGTTGGAACCCTGTAGTTTATCAAATTCCTAACGGCGACCTTGTAATTTACTTTAAGATAGGTAGCAACGTGAGCGACTGGAGCGGATGGATGGTACGTTCAAAAGACGGAGGAAAGACATGGAGCAAGCGCATTCCGCTACAAGAAGACTATCTCGGTCCTGTAAAAAACAAGCCCGTATTAAGCAAAGGACGACTGATTGCACCGACAAGTATTGAAAATAACGGATGGAGACTATACTTTGAATACTCCGACGACATGGGCAAGACATGGAAAAGAACCGACTTCGTGGAGGCTGACAGCATGATTGTTGACGGCAAAAAGAAGCTCAAAGACCTTGCTATACAGCCAAGTATCATCTTCCTAAACGACGGAAGACTGGCTGCCGTGGCACGTACACGAAGCGAACACATCGGCATTACATACAGCTCAGACAATGGAGAAACATGGTCAAAGCTAAAACTTATCGATACCCCAAACAACAATAGCGGACTGGATGCAGTAACACTTAGCAATGGGCAGCACGTACTTATTTGCAACGACAGACCTATCCCACATGGTATCAAAAACGGCAAGGGGCTACGCACACCTCTATCTTTGATGACCTGTACAGACGGAGAAAGCTGGAACCACTGGATGACTCTTGAAGACTCACCAATAAGCCAGTATTCCTATCCGTCTATCATTCAGACCAAAGATGGGCATATCCACTGCATCTACACATGGCGCAGACAACGAATTAAGCACGTGGAGGTTATCCCTCAATAAGCAACAGATATTTCATAACAATATACGTCAATACAATGAAACGACTATTTTCTATAATCATCCTGCTGTTATCACTTAACATAAACAGCGTTTTAGCCTCAACGCTACAGGGGGCTACATCCGTTGCAGGCTTCTTCCCACTGCAGAACAGCGGTAGGATTGTGTACAATTTCAACCAAGGTTGGCGATACCACCTCGGCGATGCAAACGGAGCAGAAGCTACAAACTTCAACGACTCTAAATGGGAAGTGGTATGCGCACCCCACACCGTACGCCTTGAACCATCGGAGGCAAGTGGTGGCAGGAATTACCAAGGCGTTGTTTGGTATAGAAAGAAATTCATTGTACCTACCGACATGAAGGGAAAGAACATAACCCTTTATTTCGAGGCTATCATGGGAAAGCAAGACATATTTGTTAACGGCAAGAAAGTGATGGAGCATCTTGGTGGGTACTTACCTATCATCATCAACCTAAGCAAGTATGACATAAAGGCTGGAGACAAATGCTTAATCGCAGTAAAGGCAGACAATAGCGACGACAAGAATTACCCTCCAGGAAAGAAGCAGTCGGCTCTCGACTTTTGCTATCATGGCGGAATGTATCGCGATGTATGGCTCATTGGCAAATCGCCTGTAGCCATTACCGATGCCAACGAAGAGAATAAGGTGGCAGGAGGAGGCGTCTTCCTACACTACGACAATATATCAGACAAGAAGGCTGACGTGTTTGTTAATGTGGAAGTGGGAAATAAGACGTCCTTAAGCGTATCGCCAACCGTTATCGCAAGGATAAAAGACAACACAGGAAAGATTGTTGCCATGCTGAAACAAAAGAAGAACGTGTCGGCAGGAGGTGCTTCTGTATTCGTTCTTAATACCACTTTGAAGTCGCCACATCTATGGAGCCCAGAGTCACCATATCTATATAACGTTGAAATCAGTATCATTAACGGCGGGAAAGCAACAGACGGAGGCATTGTAAGGATGGGCATACGCCATGCCGAATTCTGCGGGAAAGAGGGCTTCTGGCTTAATGGAAAACCTTATCATCAGCTAATTGGCGGCAACCGACACCAAGACTTTGCCTATGTTGGCAATGCTGTGCCGAACAGTCAGCAATGGCGTGATGCTAAGCGACTTAAAGATGCAGGTATGACAATAATACGTGCTGCACATTATCCTCAAGACCCTGCATTCATGGATGCCTGTGATGAGCTTGGACTATTCATCATTGTGCCTACCCCAGGATGGCAGTATTGGAACAAAGAACCTAAGTTTGGCGAACTCGTACATGAGAACACACGACAGATTATCCGCCGAGATCGCAACCACACAAGTGTATTGATGTGGGAGCCAATCCTTAACGAAACTCGTTATCCAGAGGATTTTGCCATTAAGGCTCTCGATATAACAAGAGACGAATTCCCCTACCCTGGCAGGCCTGTCGCCGTGGCTGACATGAACTCTGCTGGTGTGAAAGAGAACTACGATGTAGTTTATGGTTGGACCGACGATATAGGTAAAGAGGGTACACCTGATGATAAATGCGTGTTCACCCGTGAATTTGGCGAGATGGTAGACGACTGGTATGCTCATAACTGCCTGAACCGTGCCTCACGATCATGGGGCGAGAAACCTATGCTCACTGCTGCTTTGTCGCTCTGCGATACCTATGGCGAGATGCATCATAAGCAGCGACAGTTTATAGGTGGCTGTCAGTGGCATCCGTTTGACCATCAGCGAGGGTATCATCCCGACCCTTACCTCGGCGGTATCTACGATGCGTTCCGACAGAAGAAGTATGCTTTCGAAATGTTTCGCTCGCAAGACCGTACAGCAGAGCCTATGGTGTTCGTAGCCAACGAGATGACTCAGTTCTCTGCTAACGACGTTGTGGTGTTCTCAAATTGCGACAGCGTAAGGCTAACTCAGTTTGAGGGAGACAAAGTGTTGACACTTCCAGTAGTTCACGACAACAACGACAAACCTTGCGCCCCTGTAGTATTCAAAGGCTTCTGGGACTTCTGGAAGGCTCGCGAATATAGTTACAAGCAGCGCAACTGGCAGAAGGTTAGCCTACTGGCAGAAGGTATAAAAGGTGGCAAGGTGGTTTGCTCAGAGAAGAAGATGCCTTCACGTAGAAGCACAAAGATAAGACTATATGTCGATGAGATGGATAAGAAGCTGACAGCCGACGGCAGCGACTTTATCGTGGTAGTGGCAGAGATTACCGATGATAATGGTAACGTGAAGCGACTCGCCAAGGATAACATAGAATTCAGTATTGAGGGCGAAGGCAGAATTATTGGCGACGAGTCTATTCTTGCCAATCCGAGAGTAGTTGAATGGGGAAGTGCACCAGTATTAATACAAGCCACAGACAAGCCAGGCAAGATAACAATACATGCACGCAGTGCATTTAGCGGTGTTTATGCTCCTACCGAAGCGTCGCTAACGATAGAGAGCGTTCCGTCGCAATTCCCTAAATGCTATACCGACCAACCCTCTGCAAAGGTCATTCGCCAAGCCTCAGCGTCTGCCGAAACAAAGCAGATGAGCGAGGAAGAACGCCAACGCACACTCGAAGAGGTAAACCGACAGCAGATGGACTTCGGAATACAATAAGCTAAGATATATGATTAACCAATAGGTCCAATAAGACCTATATGCATAAACAATATAACAAAACGCCTGAACGATAGCAACAGGGTATTGCAACACATCGTTTCAGGCGTTTTTATTTTATTCAGGAAAGGAAGTTTGGCTTAAGGCACACGCACGACATCCACAACATGGCTGCCAGCACCAATAAGGTCTGCCCGCTCTGATATACACTTCTGATATTCTATGAAATGAGCGAACGTATCTTCGCTCATACGGTTGAGTCGGGTACGCATATAATCCGCTGCCCCATCAGGAGAGAATATAGTGATGCGTTCCAAGCCTGCGCTCTCATTAAATCGGTTGATATCGTCAATGCGCACATAGTCGTATAGCTCGTCAGACTGCGCCTTAATGTGGAAATTACTATCAACAGCTCCCCTCTCAAGTAATCCCCCTATCCTGTCTTCATCAAAGCAATAAGACAGGATACTATATTCGTTCATCAGATAAGCCACAAAAATCACTCCGCCAGACTTAGTTACACGACGTGCTTCTGCTAGAGCCTTCACTTTCTCATCATCGCCTATAAGATGATAAAGTGGGCCGAGGAGCAATGTTACATCTGCCGTATCATCAGGAATAAACGGCAAGTGGCGTGCGTCGCCCTGCACCACATCGGCAAGAGGCTCCCGCTTTAGAAACACCTCAATATTCCTGCGCACCAGTTCTACTGCCTTTACACGATACCCTTCTGCCATCAAAGCAGATGTATATCTACCCGTTCCTGCTCCTATGTCCAATAGGAAAGAATCAGGTTGCAGGAAACGATGCAAATGATGCATGGTGGTTTTAAATTCCACGATACCATGTCTGCGCAATAAGCGCAAGTCTTCTGGGTGTTTGTTGTAATGCTTCTCTATGTTGGATAACGACATATTATTTTATTTCAAGATAAAATTTAAGCCACAAATTTATACATTTTATTTCGATTTATAACGACACCAACTGAAATATATACTCTTTTTTATAACTTTGAAAAACATTTAAGCGAAGAACATGACAAGCGAAGAAACCTTACTCATATAGC
>CAVKAH010000106.1:0-8036 GCA_963654095.1 Oscillospiraceae bacterium | reverse complement strand
ATGCAAATTTGGCATAACGGAAGAATTAATTAATATAGTAGAAATATAACAATTTAAACAAAAGATTATCTTCGGGAAACAGACATAGTTATAATTTAAAAATACAAAGTTGAGGAAGGCGAGAAACAAAAATATTCTCACCTTTCTTTTTTTATAATACTTTCAGTGTGTTTCTCCAAGCTTCGCTCTAAATTCAAGTACGTGCGCATTACGGTTAAAAGAATTTAAATAAACGTGTACCATTACACATATTTAAAATATAAGCTATACCTTTGAAGCATAATTAAAACAACTATAAACTAAATATCTAATAATAATCTTTTAAAACTAATGTAACATGAAAAAAATCTTTACTCTTGTATCAGTAGCACTATGTGCTATGAGCATCAATGCTCAGGAAGTTTGGAAAGCTGCAGATTTTGATTTGACTACAGCTAAGCTCGAAACTCTTACAAACGGCATCTATGCTGGCGGTACAGCAGACGCTCCAGACACAAGCAAGCCAGGAGAACTAAAGACTTCTACCATCACTGCATCTACAACTAACGTAACATTTACAGGCGTTTCTACCCCTAACGGCGACAAAGGGCTTGCTGATGCAGCAAAAGCATGGGAGCTGAAAGGTTCTGCAGATGGCAACGATGCTCTTATCGTTGACGGATGCAACCCTCAATTTGCTAAATATCTTATGGGACAAGGTAACCCTGAGGCTACCCACTGGGAGTTTGACGAGGAGACAGACAACGGAACTGCTCACCGCGTTTATGGTACATACTGGAACCCAGGTGATGAGATGCCAGCAAAGGGTCTATATCTGAAATTCGATACAAAGGCAGCTGGAACTCTTAAAGTAGCTATCTACGGCAACAAGAACGGTAACCCTACATATATCGTAGACGCATCTACAAAGCAGCCTTTGGCACCTTCTACAGTAGACGTTTCCGTATTCTACCAGAACACAGGCTTTGCTTTCAAGGGTAGCGTAGATACTGGCGACGCTGAATATCTTAACACTGGCAAGATGGCAGACGACTACGTTCTGCAGCACACAAACGGCATTACTCAGAACCGTTCTGTACTCGGATACGTGTCATTCCCTGTTGAAGCAGGCAAGTCATACTATATGTTCAACACAAAGAGCCAGATTGGTATCTACGGTTTCGAGTTCACAACAGGTGGCGAAACTGGTATCAACGAGGTTGCAACAGCAAAGGCTAATGCCAACGCTCCTATCTACAACCTTGCAGGTCAGCGTGTAAACAGCAACGCTAAGGGTATCCTTATCCAGAACGGCAAGAAGTTCGTTAAGTAAACAGAGCATACATATTTAGAATATAATAATCTTATCCCTCTCATACAAGAACACTATGAGGGGGATTTTTATGCGCCGCTAAATGGTTACACCCGTATATGGCTATCGTCAGAATATAATAGATAAGGTACAAAAGGATAATTACTAATAACTCAAACATACAAATTATGAACAGTAAAAAATTATTGTTGGCTGCACTAACCCTAACGGTTGGTTCACAGGCGGTACACGCACAGTACCCAGTAATTACAAAAGAGGCGAAAGAGAAAATCGACTCTTTGGAGGCTGTTTGGACAGCTCATTCCGACTCTGCATGGGCTGTAGCCTGGCCTATCGTTAAGGCTGAAGCCATGAAAGGTCGCTATTACGTGCCATGGGCATCTCGTCCTTACGACCTGCGCCAAGCCAAAATCCCTGCATTCCCAGGAGCTGAGGGTGGCGGTATGTACACATTCGGAGGTCGTGGAGGTAAAGTTCTCACCGTTACAAACCTCAACGATGATGGTCCGGGCTCTTTCCGTTGGGCTTGCGAACAAGGCGGCGCACGCATCATCGTATTCAACGTATCAGGAAACATCGTTCTGAAAACTCCTATTATCGTGCGTGCACCATACATCACCATAGCTGGACAAACTGCTCCTGGTGAGGGTGTGCAGATTTCAGGAGAGTCTTTCCAGGTTGACACCCACGACGTTATCGTTCGCCACATGCGTTTCCGCCGTGGCAACACCCACGTATGGTATCGCGAAGACTCCTTCGGAGGAAACCCTATAGGTAACATCATGATCGACCACTGCTCTTGCGAGTGGGGACTCGACGAGAACATCTCATTCTATCGCCACATGTTCGACCTTCACGATGGTAAGGCTAAGCGCAAAGTACCTACAGTAAACGTTACTATACAGAACACTATCTCTGCCAAGGCTCTTGACACATGGAACCACGCTTTCGGTTCTACAATCGGTGGAGAGAACTCTACTTTCATGCGCAACCTATGGGCTGACAACACAGGACGTAACCCATCTATCGGTTGGGGTGGCGTGTTCAACTTCGTGAACAACATCATCTACAACTGGGTTCACCGTACTGCTGATGGTGGAGAATACTCTACGATGAGCA
This sequence comes from Oscillospiraceae bacterium, assembly GCA_963654095.1. GTDB lineage: Bacteria > Bacteroidota > Bacteroidia > Bacteroidales > Bacteroidaceae > Prevotella. The sequence goes on along the minus strand of CAVKAH010000106.1, from coordinate 5,605 downwards.
ATTTCATCAACAACTACTACAAGCCAGGTCCACTTACACCAAAAGATAGTCCTATCAGCTACCGTATAGTAAAGAGCGAAAGCCGCAGCAACAAGCTGTTCGACTATCCACAATACGGACGCATCTATGCCACAGGAAATATCGTGGAAGGAAACGAGCGTGTAACAAAGAACAACTGGGACGGTGGTATACAGATTGCCGACAAGGATCTTCCAAACGGTATTCCTGACGATGTGATGGCACTAATGCACTCTGACGAGCCATTCGAAATGCCACACATGACTATCATCCCTTCTGATCAGACTTTCGACAAGGTATTGGAAAACGTTGGAGCCACATTCCCATGCCGCGACATCGTTGACCAGCGCATCGTTGAAGAGGTACGCACAGGAAAGGCTTACTATGTAAAGAAGCTTCCTAAGAAGAACCCTTACGGAGACCTCTGGGGACTTGCTGACCGTTCTAAGGCTGATGACGGAACATTTAAATTCCGTCGTTTGGACAAAGACTCTTATAAGAATGGTATCATCACCGACATAGAGCAGATGGGCGGTTTCCCTAAATACAAGAAGTATACTGCATGGAAAGACTCCGACGGCGATGGTATGCCAGACGAATGGGAGATAGCAAACGGATTGAACCCTAACGACCCTTCTGACGCTAACCTTGACTGCAACGGCGACGGATATACTAACATCGAGAAGTATATCAACGGCATCGACACAAAGAAGAAGGTTGACTGGACTGACCTCAAGAATAACCACGACACTCTTGAAGGAAAGACAAGCCTAATGTAATACTATACAATAAATAAAATCCGCAGGCACGAACAGAAAGTTTTGTTCATGTCTGCGGATTTTCGTTTTAGGCGGGTTCTAAAAATTACCTTTGATGTATTTTGAATTTTATTCGAGCAGATTTTTCTGTCTTTCCTTTAATCTTTCCATACCCTTCTCTTAAGCCATAGAGTAAGTACGGGGTCGCTAATTTCTAAATGTTTCGGCGATGTAACCGAAATTAAATCCTTTTCCACAAGAGCTTTTTTAAGTCTTGTAACATTTGCGGCAGTCCCCAAACGATAGTTCCTTAACACCGCTGATTGAGTAAAACCAGTGTGTACACCACTTGCTAAGGCATGAAGAAAATTCATCTGGTATGCCGACAAGTCTTCTGTCTGCTGTATAAATAAAGGTTCGCAGGAATCAAGTAATCGGTCAATACCATACTGTACATCGGTATCCGTAGCCTCTGTCTGCGTCCTCAGCCATACGAACCAAGATAATTGCTGAACATAAGACGAATACCTATCGGTTACCGTACATATCTTACGGGCTAAGTCTTCAGAAATAGACTTGCCTGTAACCTTAAAGCGTTCACATATATACGTTACCCAATCCTCTTCACTTATCTTATCAAGATAAAACAAATCGCCAAAGCGATAAAAGGGATAGCTACGATTTTGGAACATCTGTTCCATCATGTGTTTCTTACTGCCATATAGACAATACGAAACATTCTTCTGCAACTGCCACACTCCACGCAGTTTCTTTTGGAATGACAGCGAGTCTACGAAATCACCTATTTGTTGGAATTCATCTATACACACAACAATCTTATAACCCTTCGCTGCTGCTATGTTTTCAGGCAAGCGCAACACTTCTTCCGTGGTATTATTACTTGCGTTATATTCCAACGACAGAGAGAAATCTGTCAGAGGGTCTTGTCCAAAACTTATTTTAGGTACGAACCTACTAAGGAACACCTTGGCATTCTCTACCCATTCCTCCCATTTCGATGATGTGGCACGTACCACTGCCGTAGCGAAAGCATCGATAAAATCATTTTCAGAACGACACCCAAAGGCATCTATATGGGCTATTCTGATACTGTCGCTCTCCACAAGAGAGCAGACCTTATCCACAAGCGATGTCTTACCCATACGTCGCGGAGATATCAAAATAGTATTGATACCATAAATAAAATTAGCCTTTAGCCTCTCCGTCTCCTCCCTTCGGTCTGTAAAAGTATCTCCTTCCACTCTGATACCAAAGACAAATGGAGCCTCATAGTTGTTTGCCATATATTGTTCCTTATCTTTATTCGTTGGCAAAGATAGTAATAATTTACGTTTTAAACAAGGTTGTTTAAAACAAGGTTGTTTAAAATCTTTTTTTAAGGCATAACTTTATATTGCTATATAAGGCATTCCGCTTTATAAAAAAGGCAGATTATTGTTCGTTTTTTCTTTTAGATTTGTTAAATGCAGCTATAAAAAGGTGGAGTTTAAAGAACATGTATTATATTTGCATAAGATAAGCTTCACCTCAGCAATATAACCAAACTCGTTTGGTTTATATTGCATTCGGTTTGCATTATCTTTGTATAAATCTTTAAAATTAACCTCTATGCAGAAATACGCAGATTATATAAAACAAATAGAGATTGATTCCTTATGGAGCGGAAGGAAACACGTGCTCTGGAACCTGGACAGAAAGGTTAATATCCTTAGCGGAGTAAATGGCGTGGGCAAGAGTACCATTATAAACAAGGTGGTAAAAGGACTTGCAGCTGGAGGAGAATTCCCAAGTCATCTGCTCAAAGGGGTAAGGCTAAGCGTAATGCCTGAAGATGCCAAGTGGATAAGGTTTGACATCATACGCTCTTTTGACAACCCTATGGTTAATCAGGAGCTTCTAAACAAGGTAGGACTGAGTCTTGTTACGGAGCTCGACTGGCAACTATATACCCTACAGCGCAAATATCTCGACTATCAGGTTAATGTGGGCAACCGTATCATTGCAGCATTGCAGAGCGGAGAACCAGACGCAGCAGAGAAAGCACAGGATCTCTCTATGCCTAAAAAGAAATTCCAAGACATCGTAGATGAGCTTTTTGCCGACACGGGAAAGACCATTGTGCGCACAGCGAACGAGATACAACTCATGCAAATGGGCGAAACCCTCGTGCCATACCAACTCTCAAGTGGCGAGAAACAAATGCTCGTAATATTGCTCACCGTACTCATCGAAGACCAAAAGCCATACGTTTTGTTCATGGATGAACCTGAGGTAAGCCTACACGTAGACTGGCAACAACGGCTAATAGACATCATCCTCGAACTAAACCCGAACATCCAGATTATTCTTTCCACACACGCACCTGCCGTAATAATGAATGGTTGGATGGACAATGTGTCGGAGGTAAGCGACATCACGTTAAACTAAAACGCCACACATCATGAACAAGCGCCTTACACAAAACCTTTCATCGCAATATTTCGAGGCGATGAACCGACTAAACTCCAAGTCGGCTCGCCGACGCATCGTGGCTTACGTGGAAAGTTATGACGATGTTCTCTTCTGGCGCACTGTTCTAAGTAGGTTCGAAAACAGTTCCCGCTACTTTGAAGTGATGTTACCATCACGCAAGACTTTGGAACGCGGAAAGAAATCTGTGCTTATGAACCTACTCTCGCAAAATGCGGGAGACAACATGATAGCCTGCGTGGATGCCGACTACGACTATCTCATTCAAGGTGCAACACAGACTTCAAAGACAATCATTTCAAGCCCTTACGTACTGCATACCTATGCCTATGCCATAGAAAACTATCAGTGTTATGCACCATCCCTACACGATGTATGCGTAATGGTAACCCTCAACGACCATAGGATTTTCGATTTCGAAGAGTTTTTAAAGCAATTCAGCATTGCCATTTATCCCCTCTTCGTATGGTCTATATGGCACTACCGACGCAATATTTATGGTGAGTTTACTATAACAGACTTTAACCACATCACCGAAATAGGCAGCTTCTCAATACTCAATCCCATGCTCACAATAGAGAGAGTTAGACGCAAAGTGCACAACAAGGTCATAACTCTCCAGCATCGTCATCCTAAAGCGAAGGCATCATATCTTGAACTCAAAAAGGATCTCACCTTATTGGGGGTAACACCAGAAACAACCTACATGTATATTCAGGGACATCATCTGTTCAACAGAATAGTATTACCTATAGTAAACCGAGTATGCTGTCAGCTTATACAAGAACGTGAGAATGAAATCAGACATCAAGCTGTACATGACACACAATGCCGCAACGAACTGTCTTGTTATAAGAACAGTATTCAAGACATTTCGCAGATGATGAAGAAGAATACAGGATATACAGAATCAGAACAATTCAAGAAAATACTAACAGATACAGAAAAGATGCTCACTCCCAAACAGAGCGACAAACCACAAACTCTTTAATGCACACTACGCTCGTTTTGTGCGAAAAAGGAACAACAATGTAATAAAAACGCCACATTAAGACTATTTTTTTGCACATAAAACTTTGTGAATGTGCAAAAAGTTATACCTTTGCATCGTTTTTAGAAATAAGATTGTAACAGGACAGTCAGTTTTTAATTGAGAATTTAGAGAATAAAGTAAAGCTTTTAGCAACGAAAACAAAACAAATATAACAATAAGAATTATGTCTTTTAATTTACTAAAAGGAAAGCGCGGTATTATCTTCGGCGCATTGAATGACGCATCGATTGCGTGGAAAGTTGCAGAACGTGTCGTAGAAGAAGGCGCACAGATTGTATTGACAAACACAGCGGTGGCTTGCCGCATGGGAACAATAGACGAGTTGGCAAAGAAAACAAATGCTACCATCATCCCTGCCGATGCAACGTCAGTTGAAGACCTTACAAACCTCTTCAAGAAAGCTCAAGAGGCTTTGGGCGGAAAGATTGACTTCGTATTACATTCTTGCGCTATGAGCGTAAACATGAGAAAGAAACGTACATACGACGACCTTGACTATTCTTTCCTCAACAAAACTCTCGACATTTCAGCTATTTCATTCCATAAGATGCTACAGGCTGCCAAGAAACTTGACGCTCTGAACGACAACGCATCCATATTGGCACTCACATACATTGCATCTCACAGAACATTCTTTGGTTACAACGATATGGCTGACGCAAAGTCGCTACTTGAGTCTATAGCACGTAGCTTCGGATATATCTATGGTCGCGAAAAGGGTGTTCGTATCAACACCATCTCACAGTCGCCTACCTTCACTACTGCAGGTAGCGGCATCAAAGGCTTCGACGGACTATATGATTTCTCTGACCGCATGTCTCCTCTTGGCAACGCAAGTGCCGACGAGTGTGCAGACTACTGCGTGGTTATGTTCTCCGACCTTACGAAGAAAGTTACAATGCAGACTCTCTTCCATGATGGTGGATTCTCAAGCATGGGTATGTCGCTACGTGGCATGACACAGTATAACAAATCGTTTATCGACGAGAACCGCGACGAGAACGGAAAGATCATCTACGGATAAAAACACATTGCCCATAGCGGCAAGCAACATAAGGAAATCAGGATATACCAATCAATTCATGGTATATCCCGATTTTCTTATGCGCACATATATAGTTATTTGGGGAGGGATAGCAGACTTGGCACGGATATAAAAAAAGAAATCGACAAAAACTTGTTGAACTTCAACTCGTTATGCCGATTTTAGTTGCGGAGGCAGGACTCGAACATGCGACCTCCAGGTTATGAGCCTGGCGAGCTACCAACTGCTCCACTCCGCGAT
>CAVKAH010000105.1:0-8050 GCA_963654095.1 Oscillospiraceae bacterium | reverse complement strand
GGCTTACTCGGGACTTTCACCCGTTAGACAATACTCATGCCGAGCATACTGCAAAAGCCGCAGCTCAACATTACATTGAACTGCGGCTTATATTTGTAATACTACTCTTATTCTTAATTCTAAATAAGAAGGCAGAATTAGAAGATATTACTTGTTATAATACATCTTACTTGTTGTAGAACTTCTTACCGTTGCGGATAACGAGACCCTTAGCGTTAGCACTTACCTGCTGACCAAGAGCATTGTAGCACTTTGTATCTTTCTGGTTGAGAGTCTTGTTTGCTGTAACATCCTTAATACCAGCGAAGCTACCATTGTTAAGAGTTATAGTAACATCACTAGCCCATGTACCATAATAACCTACCTCCTGTGTTGTAGGGTCTGTAACAGGCATTGAAAGAACAGGGAATGAATAGAAACCGATAGTAGTACCATCCTGTGAGTATTCAGCATAGTCAACACCATTCTCAAGGTCTGTATCTCTCATTACATAACCCTCGTACTCACCTGTACCGAATGTGATACCATAGTTTACGAAATATTCACCCATCTCTTCTGTCCAGTTGCTTGAACCCATAAGAGACTGGGCATCCCAGATATTCTGGTTTGCATCCATTGTAAGGTATCCATTATCATTAATATCAACACCGACGATAGCACCAAAGCTGTAAGCATTTCCGTCTGCCATCTGAAGGAAGTTGTAAATGTTATAACTTGTGCCATAGTCTTCTACGTATACAGGAGTTTCGCAATCTTCTTTATATATAGTATATGTTGAAACAGCATTAGCCTTCTTAAACTCCTGAGAACACCATGCTGTCCAATAACCTTCCACGTCAACTATACCCATATAAATTCCAAGTTTATCCGATGTCATGTTACCATCATCATCAATTGTATAAGTAAGTGGGTTATCTCCTACCGTAACTTTTTGCAAATCATCAAGTGACTCACCTTCCAATGTTAATAAATACATCTGATAAGTAACTTTTGTTGAGGTATTGGTATATGATGCCATATATTGAAGTGCAGGACATGTAATAGTCTTTTTTGCCTCATCGTATACACCACAATAAGAATAAGTAATAGAACTACCCTCACAAACAAACTTTACATTACACTGTGTACCTGCATCTGTGTCATCTACCTTTATCAAAGTGTCGACCTTCTCCAAAGTAACATTATCACAGAAAGAAGGACCATTGCTAAGTCCATTAGAAGACATGATATACTGACCATAGATACCATCGCTCTCACCTGCCTTCATCACTTTCTTTACAGAAGGCTTAGCTGCCTTAGAACCAGAAACCATACTGCGTGTTTCCATACGCAATGGAGAACATACTGTATTCATTTTTGAAAGGTAAGAAGCCTCGTTCTTAACCTGTGCACTTGCAGACACTGAAAACGCTGCCATGCAAGCAAAGAGTAAAAGATTTCTCATAATTACTTGTTTTTAAAATTATAAATGTATTGCATCTTTATGATAACATGCCGCAAGCAAATTCTTGCGGTCATGTTATTATAATCTAATTAATTATCCCTTAGCAAATCTTTAATTATACTTTTACTTTAATTATCCTTTGTAGAAATATTAATTAATCTTCTTCCTTATCCAAATCACCAAACGGATACATCTTGCCACTTGCCCAAATCTTTATAACGTTTGTAGGCTCGTCCTTATCCGTAAGTATCAGATATGTAGGATGGCGGAGGTTGTCGGCAGTAATCTTGAACTTACGGCTCTTTGTACCACAGAATGGTTCCATAGCTGCAGACAAGCCATTGCTCTTGTAGTATCTGTCTCCTGCCTTCGTACCAGTATTCGCCTTGTTGTTTACAGATATTTCTACTTCATCCTCTATCATAACCTTGTCGGCATCAAGAACCTGCTTGAAGTTCATACCCTTAATAACCTGGTTCTCTACTGCTGTCGCCATAAGGAAGCCAGTATACTTGTCGCTGACATAACCAATAGCTGCATAGTATACGCGCTCACGCTTACCACTATTAGTAGTTGCCAACTTGTCTAACATCGTATTCCACTTGGTCTTTCCGTACTCACCCATGTCCTCATAAGTAAGATACCACAAGCCTTCTGTCAAGGTTGTATAAAGAGCAGGGATTTCTGTTACGAGCTTAGCCTTACTATCGTTAGAAGCAACGAAATAGTCGCGAGTCTCGCCCTTACTAAATCCTGCGAGGTCTGCACCACTTATAGTAACGTCATCATAGAACACGAAGCCTTCTGTAGTTACAGTGTAAGGAGCACTAACAACAACGGTATTTCCATTTTCGTCTGTTGTATAGAAGCGCAAAGTACGATAGTAAGTCTGAGCAGGAACTCCTATCTCCTCTCCTTCAACCTCAAGAGTGTATGAACGAGCAGACATATACTCCTCTGTTTCTGAAACCTTCTGCATATACTCGCCCCATGTAGTGTTCTCATCCATAGGATACATAAGTATCTTGGTGTCGTGCTTCTTACCCTTAAGCTCTATCTTCTCTGGAGAAGCAGATATTACACGGAACTCGAAATCACCATTAAAGCCTTCGTTCTTATCACCATAATCAGAGTTGTTAGGCTGTGAGAAGTAATGGAATATCTCATTGTATTCGTCAAGAGAGAATACAACACCCTGACTCTGCTCTATCTTATAATGAGACTTTTCTGTTATGGCATTGCCATTAGCATCTACACCAGCCTTCTGTGATGAACCAACTTTCTCGCTGGCTACAGTAACTGAGTCGCCTTCAAATTTCATAAAGACATTATAGCCACCATACGAGGTGTCGCCATAATACTCTACTCTCCATCCATTCTTAGGAGTCTCAAGTATAGTGCGAGTCTCCTTCATAGCCTTCTGTACACGTTCAGAAGCACTATCAGGGAAGACATCATCGACTTCTGTTACACATGCTGTCAAGGCAAACATACCAAACAACAGCATTAAGATATTATATAGTTTCTTCATCGTCGTAATTTATTAATCAAGAGTTTTCAAATCAAGTGAAGTAACCTCAGAAGAACGACGCAATACGATATCACGCATCTTGTCAATATCAATACCCCAGCTTTCGCTGAAATACTCTCTTACCATGTCAAGCTTCTGATTAATGATTGCTGCACCATCTGTACCAGCATTATCAATAATCTTCTGCCATCCTGCTTCTGACAAAGTTACATAGCTAGCATAGATTTCTGCAAAGTCCTCATTATACTCACCAGAAGCATAACCTGTTACGAAACCTTCTTTTCCAGCATCCTTATCCTTAACATTAACCCAGTCTGTAGCGTGGTAGTTACCAGCACTGATAGTCTGGAAGTCTGTAGAATAATTCTTTGTCTGTGTCAAGATGTGGCAGAACTCATGGTGCATCGTGTGGAAGAACCAATAGTTCAAGTCCAAAGGACGTGTGCTATGAGACTCATAAGGGTCTTCTGTATTAACACGAAGGTTGTCGAGATCAAGTTCGTTAACACCATATAGCATCACCTTCATACCCTGCTCAGCAGTACCGAGAACTACAGAACCATTGGAATCATACTTGTATGAACCTGTGAGCTGGATAACACGTGGAGTATATGTTCTAAGGAAATCCTTGCTTACACACTCTACGTATGCCTCAATCCACATGTGCTTCATAAGTTTTGCAATAGCAATGGCATTATCATATTTAGCAGGAATAACATTATAGTTTCTATCTGCCTCCTTGTCGCTATAACGATACTTGAAATCTATATTATATTCATTCACATAGTTTTTCAAGAGCCAGTTGTCGAATTCTGAACGCTCAGCTATCTCACCTTCGTTAAAGACACTTGTTGAGCTCAAGTCGTCATCGCTACATGCGGCAACTGCAAATGCTGCAAAAAACAGCAATACTATATTTAAAAATTTATTTCTTTTCATATTGCAATCCTTTCTTATCAGCGTGGGTTTGCTGGAAGACCAGCCTTAATAACATCGTTAGGGAGCTGAACAGCACCTCTCAAATCGCCAGCGTTGAATGTTACAGGATCCTCACGGCTTATCAAATGTGAATATTCGATACCATAACGCTTCAAGTCGATAAAGCGCAATCCCTGCAAGAAATTATCCAAACGGCGCATGTGAAGAATGAGGTTTATGATATTCTCCTCTGTTCCCTCTGCTACAGTAAATCCTTGTGGATGAAGTTCCTTACGTATAGTCAAATCACTCCAGCTCTCAATCTTCTTAGGAGAATACTCCAAAGCATCCATGAACTCGTTTATACTATTTACAGTAAGGGTTGGTCTTTCTGTACCATCAGAAGCCTGCTCTCTACAGTGAGTCTTTATCCATGTGTTAATATCATTAACGGCAAGGTCATAACGATGTTCTGAACACAACACGTAAGCCTCTGCACGGCAAAGCAACGTTTCATCACCTGTAAATACTGGGTCTACAAGATGCAGATAACCTGTCTGGTTAATCTTATCTGTTATCTCAAACTGTGCAGTAAACTTAGGGAAGAATACAGTCTGGTTAGTACCATACAACATATTTGAGTAATAGAGAAGCACCTTCTGTCCATCGCTACCAGAACCTTTACCCCAAGGAGCACTTGCCCAGAATGTAGCATAAGAACAGATTGAAGAGTTGTGCATAAAACGAGGATATACACTATATACCAAGTTGTACACATGACTTGAATATGTGGCAAGCAACATCAAGTTTGCGCTTTCGGTTGACTTGATATATTTGTTACCTATATCTTCAGCTCCAAACTGTGTGTAAGGCTCAAAGTCGCGCATAACAGTAGTAGGGTCGCTACCAAGCACCTGATTAGCATAAGTAATACACTTGTCGTAATTCATATAGAACAAGTTGAAGCGAGCAGCAAAAGCATACGCAGCTTTCTTGTTGAAATGATACTTAGGAACACTATATGTATTATCATCAATATTAGGAAGAGCATCCTCTATATCCTGATTAATCTTTGCATATAGTTCACGGAGTGTACCACGTTCATACTGTCCACCAATAAACTTAGCAGGTTCTGTTGGATAAGGAAGACCCATATATTCGTCTGCCTTTTCTGGGTCCCAAGCCATACAGAATGTATTGGCAAGCTGGAACATAGAATAAGCACGAACCATCTTAGCTTCTGCTACTAGGTTCTTTGAAGACTCTGTTAAACCGAGTTCATCAAGATACTGCAAAGCCTGATTGGCAGTTGCAACAGAACGATAATATCCGTTCCATGCCATATACGGAGAGTCATTACCCGTGTCGTCAACATCTTTAAAACGGTAAAGCTCATCCTTCAATTCTGAGGAACCATAAGTTCTTCCGTTATCCGAAACATTGTCAGACAACATCTCCATTATCGTATTGTTGTTGTATATAGGATATGCAGAGGTAAGCAATTCCTTAACCTGATCCGCAGTCTTAACCTCAGCACGATCATCAGGCAGTGTATCAAGATAATCGTTACATGAAGCCAATGACATGAGAGCAAAGGCTGACAACGCTATATATTTTAAACTTTTCATATTATACCTTATTATATATTAATTAGATACCAAGACGAATTGTTAAAGTGAACTGCTTAGACATTGGGGCAGCAACACCACCAGAGTTGAAGAACTCAGGATCCTGTCCGTTCAACTTATCGTCAGCGTAAATCAAGAAGAGGTTAGTACCTTGCAACTTAACGCTTGCATTAGTAAGACCTATCTTGCTAACCCATTTTACAGGGAAGTCGTAAGCAAGAGATATCTCCTTCATACGGATGAAATCACCCTTTGCCACACGCTCTGTAGAGAGGTTGTAAGCATTGTATGCACGGTTCAGATAAGTATCGCTTGATATTGTTCTAACATCTGCTATTGCAGGGATAGTAGTTTTCAGCTCATCACCTGCAACAACCCATCTGTTCTTAAATTCCTTAGGCATAGCTGCGAGGTCTGAATAAGAAGATGCAAATGTAGGATCAAGACGAACAACATTACCAAATGAGTATGTCATGAACACATTCAAGTGCCATCCCTTATAAGTAAATACGTTTCCTAAAGAACCTGTGATTGTTGGATCTGTAGGACCTTCATACTTCAGATAGTCAAGAGTATAAGACTGGAAGTTGATATCACTTGTAGTTATCTCACCATTCTCGTTAACGAATGTTGGCAGACCTTGCTCGTTAAGTCCCTTAAAATCCATAGAGAACAAAGCACGATAAGGATAACCCTTCATTGTAAATCCGTTACCATAGATAAGGTCATAGATACGTGTCTGTGCATCAAGCTCTGTAACACGGCTCTTTGTATGAGAAAAGATGAAGTCGGTACTCCATGTGAAGTCCTTAGTTACGATATTCTTTGTACTAAGAGTGAACTCCTCACCATGAGATCTCATACTTGCCACATTGGCGTAGTTCAAGATAGAACCCTCAACACCTGTTGTACGCTTCGGACCAATCAAGTCGTAGTTGTTACGAGTATACCAGTCGAACGAGAAGTTAATTCTGTTATTAAGAAAACCGAGGTCGATACCAATGTTAAGCTCGTGCTTCTTCTCGTATGTCAGGTCTGGGTTTGCAAAGCTTGTAATCTCCAGTCCCGACTCCTTATCTGATGTATAAGGACGCCATGTGTTATAACTTCCGATGATAACATTTGCATTTGTGATTGCAGGCTTATCACCAGTAAGAGAGTAACTTGCCTTCAATGTAGCATGAGAGAGAACTTTACTCAACTTCTCAAACCAAGGCTCCTCATGTGCGTTCCATGCACCAGAGAGGTTCCATGTAGGCAACCAACGAGCACTTGTTGCTTTACCCAAACGGTTACTACCTTCATAACGTACAGTACCATTTACTGTATATCTTCCTTTCCAAGAATATGTTGCTGTTCCGAAGAACGAAACCTCACGACTATAACCGTTAGATACAGAATAATACATTGAGTTTTCCTCTGATGCCTGCTTGAAGTAGCGATAGTCGTAACTTCCCAACATACCATTAGAGTAGTTCATACCGACACCGTCGAATGAAGAACTGTTACGATCAACATTGTTAATCTCCATACCACCATAGAGGTTCAAGATGTGTCTGTCGTTGAATACATCGTTATAAGAAGCAGTAGCACGGAAGTCCCAGCTATTCATCTTATATTTTGTCTCACGATAGAAACCACCAGTAGGAAGCACTGTGATAGGCAATGAGTTTGCGTTATCAGGGTCAGTATAAAGGAACGAGTTGTTATCACGGATTGTAGCATCGTCCATTGCACGGAATGCCTGTGCCTGATTTGAGTTCTCTGTGATATTGTGTACCTGTGTTGTTGTAGAGAACTTGTAAGCTCCCAATACAGAGAGTTCAACAGTTCTTACTGGCTTGTACTTCAACTCACCTTGGAATTTCAAGTCAACAACATCAAACTGCATGTTGTTGTTCTCCAACTCATTTAGAATATTGAATGCAGCGTAGTTTCTTGTATAATATGTATAAGGATCAAGAGTACGTGAGCTATTCAACGCATAAGAATATGGGTTGATATCAAAATCACGAGACACATCACCTGTTACTCCATTGATACCACTTGAGTTTGTTGTACCAGGAGCATGCTGCTTACGATAGCTACCATTACCAATCAAGTTCAAAGAAACTTTCTTGCTGATGTTGTAAAGAGCGTTGATGTTAGATGTATAACGCTTAACGTTACTCTGCTTGTACCATCCTGGATCATCCATAAAGCTGAATGACGCATAGTACTGAGCTTTGTCAGTACCCGAGCTCATACTAATAGAGTGGTTCTGAGAAATAGAGTTGTTGAACAGTACATCAAACCAGTCTGTATTGCGATACTCAGCATCACGCAAGTAGCTGTACATTGCCTCCTGTGTGTTGTCAAGTGCAAACTTACCTGTTGTAGCATCATACTGGTTCATCAAATGGTACATCTTTCCGAACACACCACTGCTGCTTGCACGATAAGAACTTACGAAAGAGAAGAAACCATTGTTCATCATCTCCTTGTAAACACCCATCTGCTCCTGTGAATCCATAATGTTAAACTCACTAT
>CAVKAH010000104.1:0-8200 GCA_963654095.1 Oscillospiraceae bacterium | reverse complement strand
ACAATAGATGAAACAAGTACGACCTAAAAAAAACTTAGGCCAGCATTTCCTTACGGATCTGAATGTGGCAAAGGATATAGCTGATACTGTTGATGCCTGTCCAGATATTCCTGTGCTTGAAGTAGGACCGGGAATGGGTGTCCTAACGCAATATCTTACACAAAAGAACAGACCCGTTAAGGTGGTTGAGATAGACCGTGAGTCGGTTGAATACCTTAACGAGGCTTACCCAATGCTACGGGAAAACATTATCGGGGAGGATTTCCTGCGTATGGACTTATCCAAGATTTTCAACGGAAAACAGTTCGTTTTGACAGGAAACTATCCGTATGACATATCTTCACAGATATTCTTCAAGATGCTCGACAATAGAGACTTAATACCTTGTTGTACGGGAATGATACAGCGTGAAGTGGCATTGAGGATGGCTTCGCAACCAGGTAACAAGCAATATGGTATTTTGAGCGTGCTTATTCAAGCATGGTATGATGTCGAATATCTATTCACTGTCGACGAGAATGTCTTTAATCCTCCACCAAAGGTTAAGAGTGCGGTTATTAGAATGACACGCAATAAAGTAGAAAAACTCGGTTGTGATGAGGATTTGTTCAAGCGTGTAGTAAAGACAGTGTTCAATCAGCGCAGGAAAATGCTTAGGGTTTCTCTGAGACAACTATTGGGAAGACTGGATAATTCTGATGCTTTCTTCTCAACAGAAATGATGACGAAACGTCCAGAACAGCTTTCTATAGAGCAGTTTGTAGAGCTTACAAATCTCGTTGGCGAGAAGTTGAAAACGCTCTCTCCTAATGCTGATTAACGGGCAAGTCGTAAGTATGTAATTAAAAGAATTGTATATTGACAATAAATTTGCTATATGCGTTTGGCATTTAATATTATTTCATGTCAAAAATAACAAAATAATGATGTCGTATACTTGCATATCCTACTTTTTTGTTACTTTTGCAATGTAAAAATTTGATATGCAAATATGCAACATCATTATTTTTATTTTAATTTAAAAGGTATTTAGTATAATAATAAACAAGTAATTATGAAAATCGAAGATTTCAGCTTTGCTGGTAAAAAGGCAATTGTTCGTGTGGATTTCAATGTACCATTGGATGAGAATGGCAATGTAACAGATGATACACGTATTCGTGGTGCGCTGCCAACATTGAAGAAGGTTCTTGCTGATGGCGGTAGTCTTATCATGATGAGCCACATGGGTAAGCCAAAAGGTAAGGTTAATCCAAAGCTTTCTCTTAGTCAGATTGTGAAGAATGTTGCTGATGCCCTTGGAGTAGACGTAAAGTTTGCTGCTGATTGTGCTAATGCTGACAATGAGGTTGCTGCTCTTAAGGCTGGCGAAGCATTGTTGCTGGAGAACCTTCGCTTCTATGCTGAAGAGGAAGGAAAGCCTGTTGGCATCGACAAGGAAGACCCTGCTTATGCTCAGGCAAAGGAAGATATGAAGAAGAAGCAGAAGGATTTTGCTAAGAAACTGGCTTCTTACGCAGACTGTTATGTTATGGATGCATTCGGAACAGCGCATCGTAAGCATGCTTCAACTGCCGTTATCGATGAATTCTTCGATAAAGACCACAAGATGCTTGGATATCTTATGGAGAAGGAAGTTAACGCTGTAGACAAGGTTCTCGGTAATATAGAGCGTCCTTTCACAGCTATCATGGGTGGTTCTAAGGTATCAAGTAAGATTGGTATCATCGAGAATCTTCTTGACAAGGTTGACAACCTAATCCTTTGTGGTGGTATGACATATACATTCTCTAAGGCTAACGGAGGTAAGATTGGTAAGTCTATCTGCGAGGATGACAAGCTTGATGTTGCTCTTGACGTAGAGAAGAAGGCTAAAGAGAAGGGTGTGAAACTTGTTTTGGCTACTGATTGTCTTTGTGGTGATGACTTCTGCAATGATTGCAACACACAGGTTTGCGACGTTAAGAATATTCCTGACACATGGGAAGGAATGGATGCAGGTCCAAAGGCTTGTGTTGATTTCGCTAATGCTATTAAGGGTGCAAAGACTATTCTATGGAATGGTCCTGCAGGTGTGTTTGAGTTTGATACATTTTCTGGTGGTTCTAAGGCTATCGCAGAGGCTATCGCAGAGGCTACAGCAAATGGTGCATTCTCTCTCATAGGTGGTGGCGACTCTGTAGCTTGTATAAACAAGTTCGGTCTTGCTGATAAGGTTTCTTATATCTCTACAGGTGGTGGTGCTCTTCTTGAGGCTATCGAGGGTAAAGAACTTCCTGGTGTAGCTGCTATCGAGAAATAAAGTATCTTTAGATAATATGATAACTCCTCATTCATGTTGTTGTGAATGAGGAGTTGTTGTTTTATTGCAGCTTTGCTGCTTTTATTAGCATTTGCTTTATGTAGCTTTGCAGTTTGTTAGCATTGCTTTATCCTGCTTTTATTGTAAAATCAGCATATGGCAATTGTTCTTTTATCTGATAAAAGATGTTGGATTCCATTTCTCGTGTTCTGGAAGTCCGTATTTCTCCTTGCCTAGCTGTATGCTCTTTACAAGGAAAGCCATGTTGCGTGCCAACTGTCGCATGGTCTGAAGTCCTTCCGCATCCTGTGTGGCTTCTCCTGGCATAGCTCCATGCACGTTGTTCCAATATTGAGAAGATACAATAGGCATATTTGAGATGGTGAAATACTTATTGAGCACATCAAACGTGGCAGTGGTTCCTCCACGGCGTGCCACAGCAACGGCTGCGCCTACCTTCATGCTCTTGTCGAACGTTGCAGAGTGAAATAAGCGGTCGAGGAACGAGATGAGTGTTCCTGCTGGTGATGCGTAATATACAGGAGAGCCGAAAACGATACCGTCAGCTTTCTCAAATTTTATGTTAACCTCGTTCACAAGGTCGTCGAAAACACATTTGCCCAGTTCTTTACATTTACCACAGGCAATGCATCCGCGGATGTCTTTGTTGCCAACGTGAATAATCTCTGTCTCAATTCCCTCTGCTTCAAGAGTCTTAGCCACTTCATTCAAAGCGATGAAAGTGTTGCCCTCACGTTTTGGGCTTCCATTTATCAATAATATCTTCATAATGTTTTTATTAGTTATGTATTATCTGTAGTGAGATAAACTCCTTTGTTAGTTCATTGTTATTACTTTATATGAGTAATATTTGACCTATACGCCTAATATTTTCTAGTCGGTAAAAAACGAAAGTAGGAGGCAACACATCCTTTTGTATTTACCTCCTACTTAATTTGTATATCGAATGTTGTAAGGGATATTCAACTTTTGTCTATAAATCCCGAACAATATTCTTATCCTAAATATTTTATTAGAATCTTTGCATTACCACTATCTCTAAGTTTAGCAATGCTCTTTTCCCTAATCTGTCTTACGCGTTCACGAGTAAGTCCGAGTTGGTCGCCTATTTCTTCAAGTCCTTTCTCTTGGCATCCTATACCAAAACATTCACGAATTATAGTAATCTCTCTGTCTTTCAGAACTTTACTCAAAACGGAATTCAATTCTAATGCCATAGATTCGTGGTCTACAACTCTGTCTGTACGGCTGTCCTCACCACTTGGCATTACGTCAAGCATACAGTTATCTTCGCCATCCTGAAATGGAGCGTCAATGCTGACATGATGTCCGTCGGCAGCAAGAGACTGTCCAATCTTCTCTTCGTCAATCTTTGTAGCCTCAGAAAGCTCCGATACAGAAGGGTGGCGCATGTTTTCCTGCTCAAACTTATTTATCTCGTGATTGATTTTATTGAGTGAACCAACCTGATTTAATGGTAGTCTAACGATACGGCTCTGCTCGGCAATAGCCTGAAGGATGCTCTGGCGAATCCACCATACTGCGTAAGAAATGAATTTAAAACCTCGAGTTTCATCAAACTTCTGTGCAGCTTTGATTAGTCCTATATTTCCCTCGTCTATAAGGTCTGTCAGGGTTAGTCCTTGATGTTGGTATTGCTTTGCTACAGATACAACAAATCGCAAGTTAGCTGTTACTAATTTATCTTTAGCACGCTCGCCTTCTCTTCCTCCCTTTTTTATCTTTTGAGCAAGCTCGATTTCTTCATCAATAGATATTAGTGGAGCACGTCCGATTTCAACAAGATATTTATCAAGGGCTTCACTTGAACGATTAGTTATACTTTTCTGAATTTTTAGTTGCCTCATTCCTGATTTCTTTCTTAGTACCTTATAAGTTCCTGATTATTAATGTTTTATCGGAATTTTACCCGAAAATCGTTGCAAAGGTAGTAAAAAATATAATACAAGTCAATATATTTAACCTTTTTTTTTGTTTATAAAATAAGGGAATACCTTATTGATAGTATTCCCTTATAAATATATATAAGACTTGTGTTCTATTAGTCAAGCCACTTTACATAGCAGAAATCTTGACGGTGTGGAAGGTTGTCGTTCTTTGGGAACATTCTTACACCATACTTGTAAGAACCTGCTGTATAGGCTTCAATCTTAGCCTCGAAGGTGTAAAGATTACCATCCTTACCTGTCATTTCGAATGAATGTTTGTTAAATACATGCTCTTCACCGTTCTTATCGTTCTTCAATACAACAGTTTCGAGCCCGATTGCATCGTCAAGTCCTTGCTCATCGATAACATATTTAACAGTGTAAACCTCACCTGTTACCATGCCTGTAGTTGGAATAGTTGTCTCCTTGGCAACAACATTTATTGCATCCCAGCGTTCAGCAACAGCCTCTTTCCATGATGCAATCTCCTTAGCGAGCTGGTTGTTGTTGGCAGTTAACTTATGGAAACGGTCAGCCTCTTTGCAGTAGAATTTGTCATAATAGTCATCCAACTGACGCTTCATCGTGTAGTGAGGGGCAATCTGTGCAATAGAGTTCTTAATAACCTTAACCCATCCTTCACTGTAGCTCTTCTTTCCTTTGTTATAGTAAAGAGGTATAATCTCGTTCTCGAGCAGACCATAGATAGTAGCAGCATCGAGCTGATCCTGATAACCTTGGTTCTGATATGTGCGCTTTTCTGTAAGTGCCCATCCTGCTCCTTCACGATAACCTTCAAGCCACCATCCGTCAAGTACAGAGAGGTTTACAACACCGTTCATCTCTGCCTTTTCGCCAGATGTACCAGAAGCCTCAAGAGGTCGGGTAGGGGTGTTCATCCAAATATCAACACCAGAAACCAAGCGGCGTGCAAGACGCATGTCGTAGTCTTCAAGGAAGATAATTTTGCCAAGGAATTCAGGGCGCTGGCTTATCTCGTAAATCTTCTTGATGAGTCCCTGACCTGCACCGTCTGCAGGGTGAGCCTTACCAGAGAAGAGGAACTGTACTGGATGTTCTGGATCATTCACAATCTTAGACAGACGATCAAGATCGGTGAACAACAGGTGAGCACGCTTGTAAGTAGCGAAACGACGGCAGAAACCTATCATCAATGCGTTAGGGTTAATCTTCTCAAGGAGAGATACAACGCGTGATGGGTCGCCTTGGTTCTTAAGCCATGTCTCACGGAACTTAGTGCGGATATAATCGGTAAGCTTCTTTTTGAGAACCATTCTCGTGTTCCATATCTCATCATCAGGAACATTGTATATAGCCTGCCAGATTTTCTCGTTGCTCTGGTCGTTCATGAATGACTCGTCGAAGTATTTTGCGTATAGCTTGCGCCATTCTGTAGCAGCCCATGTTGGGAAGTGAACACCGTTTGTTACGTAACCTACGTGGTTTTCCTCTGGGTAATAGCCGTTCCAAATAGTATTGAACATCTTTTGGCTTACCCATCCGTGCAACTTACTTACGCCGTTAACCTCCTGGCAAGTGTTACATGCGAATACAGACATACAGAATTTCTCGTTGTGGTCATCTGGGTTGTTGCGACCCATTCCGATGAACTCATCCCATGTAATGCCGAGAAGCTGAGGGTAGCCACCCATATATTTTCCGAAGAGAGCTTCATCGAAATAGTCGTGTCCTGCTGGTACTGGCGTGTGTACGGTGTAGAGAGATGATGCTCTAACAAGCTCCATTGCATGATTGAAAGATAGTCCTTCCTTAACGTAGTCGCACAGACGCTGCAAGTTGCAGAGTGCTGCATGACCTTCGTTGCAGTGGTAGATGTCTTTAGTTATTCCGAGTCTCTTGAGCAACAGAATACCACCCATACCGAGCAATATCTCTTGCTTTAATCTGTTTTCCCAGTCGCCACCATATAGAGAGTGTGTGATAGGGCGGTCAAACTCTGAGTTCAACTCATTGTCTGTATCGAGCAAATACAATGGCACACGACCTACATTTACTCTCCAAACGTATGCGAAAACATTATAGTTCATATATGGAACATCGATAACGAGTGGTTCACCGTTCTCGTCGAGTTGTCGTTCAATAGGCAGAGAGTTGAAATCCTGTGCGTCGTAGTTGGCAATCTGCTGTCCGTCCATGCTAAGAGACTGCTTGAAATATCCGTATCTGTATAAGAAGCCAACGCCACACATGTTGACATTGCTGTCAGAAGCTTCTTTCATGTAGTCACCGGCAAGCATTCCCAAACCACCAGAGTAGATCTTAACAACCTGGTTGATACCGAATTCCATGCAGAAATATGCTACAGAAGGACGTTCCTTGTCTGGCTCAACATCCATATAGTTGCGGAAGAGGGCATAAACGTCTTTCACGCGCTTCATGATAGACTTGTCTTTTACAATCTCCTCTTTGCGGTCGTAGCTAAGCTGGTCGAGCAGAGCAACAGGGTTGTGTCCTACTTCTTCGTAAAGATCTTCATCGAGACTTCTCCACAGGTCGCGTGCTTCGTAGTTCCATGCCCACCACATGTTATGAGCCAATTCATCCAAGCATTTAAGTTGCTCAGGCAGTTTTGATTTCACTGTCACTTCTTTCCACATAGGAGCATTGACATGATCTGCTTTGATTTTCATTGTTTTAAGTTATTTTGGTTTATAATTTATTTAATGTTTATCTTTTGCTTTTCGAAGTGCTATGTCGTAAGCCTCATAATAGTATTTTATGAATTCACTCCATAGTGCTTTCTTTGAAAGGTTGTAGGCTTTAGTGCGGGCAGCTTTCACTTGCTTCTCGTCAAGGTTAGAGAATTTTGCCACGGTGTCTTTTATTGCATCCGCAACCTCTGAATAATTATAGTCGGTGCGGTGTACAACCTTTACGCCATCTTCAATCTCGCAATATTTACCTTTCTCGCTATTTGCCCACAGTCCGAATCCTGCGAGGTCGGTTGTTATACAAGGCACTTTAAAGGCTACAGCCTCAAGAGGTGTGTATCCCCATGGCTCGTAATATGACGGATAAACGCAGAGGTCATTGCCAAGCACGATGTCGTAGTAACTAATATTCAGTATGCCATCGTTTCCGTCAAGATAACAAGGCAGGAAGATTAGTTTAACGTTGTCATCTTTCCTGTT
The DNA here is from genome assembly GCA_963654095.1 of Oscillospiraceae bacterium. Classification (GTDB taxonomy): domain Bacteria; phylum Bacteroidota; class Bacteroidia; order Bacteroidales; family Bacteroidaceae; genus Prevotella. Next base: position 755 of record CAVKAH010000104.1, on the reverse strand, counting down.
TTGCATATCAAGATATTTGAGCATACCGAGCACATTGTCGTGGCTCATGTTGTGAAGCCAATGTGTTATCATAGGAACATCGAGCGGTGTGTCGTATTTCTTTCCAGAATTGAGTCTTTCTTGCAAGTCTTTACGTGGTTCTCCGCACCATCCTGGTACTTCGATAAAAGCAAGAACCTTCTTTTTTAACTCTTTGGTTCTCAGCAATCTGTTCATTGCTTCGATATACACATCAACACCCTTATTCCTGAATTCGTATCTTCCGCTTGTTGAAACGATGAGAGTATCATCATCGAGGTCTGTTCCTAATAAGGCATTCGCCACTTCAAGTGCTTTCTTTCTTGCCACTTTTCTCTTTTTTGTAAATGTGGCTCCCTTAGGAATGAAATCGTCTTCAAATCCGTTTGGCAGTATTACGTCTACAGGTTTGTCAAGCAGTTCCTTACACTCATTTGCCGTAATCTCACTTACTGTCGTGAAGCAGTCTACGTTGTGTGCAGTCTGTTTCTCTATAGAGTGTTTGCTCTGCATGTTCAGTTCACCAGCCATTTGGTCGCCGTTATATGCAAAGAGGTAGTCGTAAAGCGGTTTGTTGTTACCAGCAATGCTTCGTCCGATACTTGTTGCATGAGTAGTAAAGATAGTGGCAATCTGTGGCAAGTGTTTCTTTATATAAAGGAGTCCTAGACCTGTCATCCACTCATTGCCGTGATAAATCACGTTCATGCTATCGTTAAGGTAGAAGCCGTAGAAGC